>JAWXTL010000081.1:0-6476 GCA_044433565.1 Rikenellaceae bacterium
CCCCGTACTACTTCGTAGCACGAGCCACACCGACAGCCGTCCGAGAACATTCCATTTCTTCGGGAAGATTATCTTTCCGAATTGCAATAGCAGAATGCCGCCAAGCCAAACAACAGCCACCCCAAACCAAACATCCCACTACGCAAAAAACCAACCCCAAAGTTTAATCACAGACCCCATTACAAAAAAAATAAAAAAATAGGTGAGAAAAAAGTAGCATTTGGGCTTTGATTCCAGAATATTTTGTATCTTTACGCTTTCAAATGTAGAGGCTGAAAAAGCAAAAAGTAAAGAAAATTTATGAGTGAGAATATCGAACAAATTGAAGAGGCTTCGGAGAGAATCCTGAAAGTGAATATTGAGCAAGAGATGAAAACCGCATACATCGACTATTCGATGTCGGTAATCGTCTCTCGTGCACTGCCAGATGTGCGTGATGGTCTGAAGCCAGTTCACAGACGTGTATTATATGGTATGAGTAACGAGCTGTCGCTCTACTCAAACAAACCATACAAAAAGTCTGCTCGTATCGTAGGGGAAGTATTGGGTAAATTCCACCCACACAGTGATACCTCGGTCTATGATGCAATGGTGCGTATGGCACAAAAATGGTCGCTAAGATACACACTAGTCGACGGACAAGGTAACTTCGGTTCGGTGGACGGTGACTCTCCAGCAGCAATGCGTTATACCGAAGCACGTATGTGCAAAATCTCCGACGAGGTAATGGCTGACATCGACAAAGAGACCGTCAACATGACCCTGAACTTCGACGATAGTACCTACGAACCAACAGTCCTTCCAACCCGTGTTCCACTGCTACTCGTCAACGGTGCATCGGGTATTGCAGTGGGTATGGCAACCAATATGCCACCACACAACCTATCAGATACAATCGACGCAACGTGCGCCTATATCGACAATCCAGAGATCGAAATCGACGACCTAATCTCGATAATCAAAGCACCCGATTTCCCAACAGGAGGTATAATATATGGCTACGAAGGGGTAAAAGAGGCATACCGAACAGGTCGTGGACGCATAGTAATGCGCTCGAAAACCGAAATAGAAACCACAGCAACCGGACGCTCGTGTATAGTAGTCACCGAAATACCATACCAAGTAAACAAAGCCGAAATGATCAAAAAGATCGCCGATCTGATCAACGACAAAAAACTTGAAGGTATATCATACATCAACGACGAATCAGATCGTAACGGTATGCGTATCGTAATGATCCTAAAGAATGATGCTGTTGCCTCGGTAGTGCTCAACAACCTATATAAGTACACTCCGCTGCAAACTGCATTCTCGGTAAACAATATCGCACTGGTTGATGGTCGCCCAAGAGCCCTGAATCTGCAACAGATTATCAAATATTTTGTGCGCCACCGTCACGACGTGATCCTGCGCCGTACTCGCTACGACCTAGCACAAGCCGAAAAACGAGCACACATCCTACAAGGATTGCTAATAGCACAAGATAATATCGACGAGGTAATCGCAATTATCCGTTCGGCAAATACGCCAGATATGGCAAAACAGGGGCTGATCTCTCGCTTCGAGCTTTCGGACGTTCAAGCACAAGCAATAGTCGATATGCGCCTACGTGCCCTAACAGGACTAGAACGTGAGAAACTTCAAGGGGAGTTTGACGAACTAATGCGCCAGATCAACTACTTCAACGACCTATTGGCAAACGAGTCAATGCAAATGCAAGTGATAAAAGATGAGCTATTGGAGGTAAAAGAAAAATATGGAGACGAACGTCGTTCACAAATCGAATTCTCGGCAGGAGAGTTCAACCCAGAAGATTTCTACGCTGACGATGAAGTAGTAATCACAATATCACACCTAGGATACATCAAACGCACAGCCCTAAGCGAATACCGCACCCAATCACGTGGTGGCGTAGGATCGAAGGGATCGGCAACACGTGATGCCGACTTTATCGAGCACATCTACGTAACAACCATGCACAACACCATGTTGTTCTTCACCGAAAATGGTCGTTGCTACTGGTTGAAGGTGTACGAAATCCCAGAAGGAAACAAAGTATCGAAAGGTCGTGCAATCCAAAATGTGATTTCGATCGAACCAAACGATAAGGTGAGAGCATATATCAATGTACGTCGCCTAACAGATCAAGAGTATATCAACAACAACTATATAGTGATGTGTACTCGTGATGGCATCATCAAGAAGACCCTTCTGGAGGCTTACTCACGTCCTCGTACAAACGGTGTAAACGCAATCACAATCAAAGAGGGAGACCAACTGATCGAAGCACGCTTGACATCAGGTCAATCAGAGATCGTATTGGCAGCAATGGGAGGTAAGTCAATCCGCTTTAGCGAAGAGAAAGTACGTGCAATCGGTCGTACAGCAGCCGGTGTACGTGGTATGATGCTAGATGAATCAGACGAACTAGTAGGTATGTTGACCGTAGAGCCAGAGCAAAAGAACGAGATCCTTGTGGTATCAGAAAATGGATATGGCAAACGCACCGACATAGATGAATATCGCACACAATCACGTGGTGGTAAAGGTGTTAAAACAATACAAATCACAGAAAAAACAGGTAAGCTGATCTCAATACAATCGGTAACCGACGACAATGACCTAATGATTATCAACCGTTCGGGACTCACAATCCGAACCCCTGTATCGGACATCCGCCTAACAGGTCGTGCCGCACAAGGAGTACGTATCATCAACCTTCGTGCAACAGACTCAATCGCCTCGGTGGTGGCAGTACCAAAATCAGAAGAAGAAGAGATCGTCGAAACTTCAACTGAAGCAACTTCAACCGAAACAACTTCAACAGAAACAACAACTGCGGTTCAAAGTGAACAAACCCCAACACAAGAGCCAACAACAGAACAATAGACACCCACATAAAATAATTTATAACTAAACTATAAACGCAATGAAAAAATTTATTCTTTTGGCGTCTGCAATGTTTGCATTGACTGCCGCTTCAGCGCAAGACAAAGAGGTAGTTAAAATCGAAAAAAGCCTCGAAAAAAGTGACCTAGCTATTGCTGATGCAAAAAAAGCAACACTAGCTACTACATGGATCGACCGTGGTAATCTCTTTATTGATATGGCCAACGTCTACACAAAGAGCCTTATCCAAGGATTTGGTCTAACTCAAATTCAAAGTGCTATCGGTGCTCCTAAGTCTACCGAGGCTGTCGAATTCAAAGGTGTGCAATACAACCTAAACGAATTTGATAAGTTTGATGTCTATACCAACAGTGGTGACAACATGATTGCATTCTGGTTGGTAAACGAATATCCAATCGAAACTCCACTTGAATCAGCTTATGAGTCATTGGTAAAAGCAAAAGAACTTTCGTCAAAAGAGTTCGAGGGAGCAGGTAAAGGCTCTATCGCTGCTGGTCGCCTTCAAGCTATCTATCAAGCAGACGGTATGGCACACTACTCTTTGGATAATTCGGAAGATGCAGCAGAATTGTTCCTTAAATCTTTCGAGGTTGGTGAACTAACCGATTCGTTCGATACCGTTTTCTTGTATTATGCAGGTATCTGCTTCTATGAGTCAGCTCACTATGCAAAAGCTATCTCGGCTCTTGACAAAGTATTTGCTGCGGGTAGCGACCAAGAAGGTATGGTTTACTATTATATGGCAGATAGCTACTCACAATTGGGTGACACTCAAAAAGCTATTGATCTTTTGGAAGAAGGTTTTGCTAAATATCCAACCGACAATACCATTATGGGTACTTTGATCAATGTTTATATGACATCAAAACAAGATCCTTCAAAAATTGTCGAGGTAATCAAAGCAGCACAAGAGCTTGATCCGTCAAATACCTCGTTGTATATGGTCGAAAGTACTATCTATAACGAAATGGGTGATTCAGAAAAGGCTTATGCAGTTCTTGACAAAGTAATCAACGAGATTGACCCTGCTTATTTCGGTGCATATTACAACTATGCTATCATGAAAGTTCTTGATGCTCAAGCATTGAACGAAGAGGCAGCTAAATTGGACTTGAACGATGTGAAAGGTTACAACGATATGATGGATCAAATCATTGCTCTACAAGCCGAAGCAATTGAGATTTTGGAAAAAGCACACGAGATTGAAAAAGAGAATGTCGCTGTTATTGAGCTATTGAAACAACTTTACTTCCCACGTCGTGACGAGGAGGGTGCTAAAGAGCGCTATGAGTATTTCGATGCTTTGAGCAATCAATAGTGTTTTCTTTAGATCTCATGGGGGGATAAAAATCCATGATTTTGGAGGTTCTATCCTAAAGTAGATTTTATAAAAAGAGCGTTTGATCTCCTTTTTTGGAGGTCAAACGTTCTTTCTTTTGATCGTTAGCAAATATTTTTTACCTTTGTTGTACCCTAGAAATATCCCTTAGATTGGTTGATGACTAATTTAAATTCTCTTCTGGGCTGTTTTTTTGGCATTCTAGTTGAGAAGAAACTAAAAAAACATAACTATGAAAAACAAATTTATCTCTTTGGGTGCTTATTTTACTGCACTAATTTTTGGTTTAACACAGCTAACAGGATGTAATGATTATGATTACTCTGATGCAGGGGAAACAGAGACGGGGATCTACTCGGCGATATATACTATCAATAGCATTAGCGATGATGTTTTCGAGCTTGGAACATTGCGTGTTGACTTTAAAGATGCTACGGGGGTCTCTCAGACAGCCTATTTCGACCAATCACAACTTCCAGGGAGTGTGTCGGTGAGTAATGTATCGGAGAATTTTGAAGTTAGTTTCAATCTTGTTTTTACGCTTAATGAATCTTTGAAGATCTCTGAGGAGAGTTATACACTTTCTTCTACGGTGAGTTGTGCTATTAGCACTAGCGAGGGTGGACTACGATCTTGGGAGATAAGTTCTGAATCGTCGGTAGTCGACAGCGAGACTATTGAGGAGGCTGTGGTTAATTTCTTTGAGAGTGGGTACGAGGTTACAGGTACAGCAGGGTCTTTGCTATATGGCAACTAGAGACCATTGCAAGGCGGCGATATTTTAAAGATAACGCAGTGTGCTCATCAGTCACATACTATCAGTATGCTCCTTCAGATCCCACTACGCCATCTTCAAAATCTCATCCACCTATCAACGCTCTCTCTCCCAAAGGCGCAAAACTTGCGTTTTGCAATGGTCGCAACTAGTGAGAGGTTGTCAATAATATAAGTTTTTGAACAGTCAGAGGGTATTACCCTTTGACTGTTTTTGCGTATATTGGTTTTGTAAGAGACTTTTTTTAGCGTACTAATTGAAGGAATCCACAATTGCGATAGCGGAGATTTGCCTTCTGTAAGAAGGGAAATCTCTACGGGGCGGACGGCTCCCCCCGTCGGGAGCCCCGTAAACCTGAAGGCTTACGTGTCACACCGACAGCCGTCCGAGAACATACCATATCTTCGGAAAAAGCCTTTATATACGAGAAAAAACTAAGCCAAAGTAAGAGAAGCCAAATAATCATAATGACAACCCGACTCAATCAACTCAGCACGAAAACCAAATTGCTCAGCATAAAAAGAGAGTGAATCGAAATCCAAATAAAGCCAATCAAAACGCTCACCAACAACATCCCGATACTGCATCTGAAAATCAATCTCACCATAATATTCCCCCATCAAATCAACCTCAAAAGATCCATCCTCATCCTCATAAAGATAACGAAGATCGCTAGAATCAATCAAAACCTCACCCCCCAAGGCAAGAAGATCAGACAACCGATCAAAAAACCGCCCAATACCCTCGATCTTACCAATAAAGCCCGTACCATTCATCAACATAAGAATAGTATCATAACCCCCCAAAAGAGAAGGGTCATAGAAGTTCACAAGCTCCGCCTTCAAAACGCCCTGAGCACGAACAGCCTCAATCGAAAGAGCCGAAATATCAATAGCCATAACATCCTTGCCCATCCCCTGCAAAGCAAGAGAGTGACAACCACTCCCAGCACCAACATCCAAAATGCGCCCACGAGCACGCTCCAAAGCAACACGCTCTAAAAGAGGCATCTGCTCGAAAGTGCGAAAAAGATCCGACACAGGAAACTCATCCTCCTCGAAATCCGAAGAGAAAAGACGCAAACGATCACAACGACCATCACGCAAAAAATCGCAAATAGCATGACCCATAGGATCCAAAGAAGAGGGAACAAGCAAATCTTTCATATCTCCAAACAGATAATGAATTTTATTCAACATAAAGAACCAGCCCCTTGAGATACTCACCCTCGGGATGATAGATATTCACAGGATGGTCAGCACACTGTGTCAACTGCTCAATAATACGAACATTACGACCTGCAATAGCAGCAGCCGAAAATACAGCCGTACGGAATTGACTGCTACTAACAGCCTGAGAACAACTAAAAGTAAAAAGAATACCTCCGGCCGAAATCTTCTCGATTGCACGAGCATTCAAACGCTTATAGCCCTGAAGAGCATTGCACACACA
>JAWXTL010000082.1:0-6429 GCA_044433565.1 Rikenellaceae bacterium
AAGCACAGGTCGCCCGAGCGTCCGAGAACAATACCATATCTTTATAGCAGCAAAATGGTTCAATTGCGACAGCGGAGATTTTGCCTTCGATAGAAGGGAAATCTCTACGGGGCGGACGGCTCCCCCCGTCGGGAGCCCCGTACTACTTCGTAGCACGTGTCACACCGACAGCCGCCCGAGAATAATTTCATCTCTGTGAAGGTCAAGTCAATAACCAAAATTACAGTATACACCAATCAAAAAAACACCACCGCAAACATACTTAATCAAAATTATATTCGTTATAAATTTAAAATGATTACAAAATGCTAATTCTAATTTCCTGTGCAAAATTAATGAATGACACCATTAACAAAAATGGAATACTAGAGTCATATCATACCCAATTTACCCAACCCCGCTTCCAAAAGAATGCGATAGAACTAGCCGAGCATATTGCTCACTTCTCGGTGTCGGAACTCCAGCAGAAACTCAAAGTAAACGACCAAATAGCCCAAGAGACCCACCGAAATTTCCAAGAGTTCGCCATGGGAGAGAAAGAACAAATACCAGCACTGTTTCACTACAACGGGATAGTCTTCAGAAATATCGACCCCGAAAACCTAACCCATGAGCAAATAGTCTACGCACAAATCCACCTAAGGATAACCTCATTCCTCTATGGACTGCTACGCCCACTAGATCTAATTGAAAAATACCGCCTAGAGGGAAAATTCCCAATAAAAACCCGAAACGTCTTCGACTACTGGAAAACAAAACTAACCGACAAGCTGATAGAAGATGTAAATCAAGCAGGAGGAGTGCTCTGCAACCTAGCAAGTGCCGAGATGAAAAACCTCTTCGACTGGAAAAAAGTAGAAAGCCAAGTGGAAGTCATAACCCCTGAGTTCCTAACCCAAAAAAACGGTAAACAAAAAACCATAGTTGTCTACACCAAAATGGCTCGTGGCGAAATGACCAAATTCATAATAGAGAATCAAATAAAAACCCCCAGCAAATTAATAGATTTTGCACAACAAACCCAGTGTGAGCTAGGTGTGTGTAACCAGCAAACAATACAATTCGTAAAAAATTTAAATAATTAAGTAAAATGTCTAATTTCGAGTCCAAAGCAGTTGTTAAAATCCAATAGAAATTGTACCTTTGTGCTCTAAATTAAATCTAAAATTAAAGTGATGATAAAAAATTTTAAAAGTGGTCTGTGGAATAGCGAGATCAATGTGGCAAATTTCGTTCACGAAAACATAACTCCCTATGGTGGAGATGCCTCTTTTTTGGCTGGTGTAACCGAGCGTACCAAAAAAATCTGGGCTGAATGTCTAGTTGCCATAGAAGAAGAACATGCAAATAATGGTGTTCGTTCGTTGGATAATGCTACTGTTTCGACTATTAGTTCTCACAAGGCAGGTTATATCGACCGTGAAACGAATTGATCGTAGGTCTTCAGACCGACGAGCTACTTCGTCGTGCGATTAAGCCTTTTGGTGGTATCAATGTAGTGAAAAAAGCGTGCCGTGAAAATGGCGTTGATGTTGACCCACGTGTAGAAGATATTTTTACTCACTATCGTAAGACTCATAACGAGGGTGTTTTTGATGCTTATACCGCTGAGATCCGTTCGTTCCGTTCGCTAGGTTTCTTGACTGGATTGCCTGATAACTATGCTCGTGGTCGTGTGATTGGTGACTATCGTCGTTTGGCTCTTTATGGCTTGGATCGTTTGATCGAGGCAAAACAGGCCGACCTTGCTGGTATTGGTAGCCCAATGACCGATGCAAAAATCCGCCTTCGTGAAGAGGTGACCGAGCAGATCAAAGCATTGCGTGAGATCAAAGTTCTTGGTGAGATCTATGGTTTGGATCTTTCTCGTCCTGCTACTTCGGCTCAAGAGGCTGTTCAGTGGGTTTATATGGCATACCTTGCTGCTGTTAAGGAGCAAGATGGTGCTGCTATGTCACTTGGTAATGTCTCTTCGTTCCTTGATATTTATATCCAGTATGAATTGGATAAAGGTACTATCGACGAGGTCTTTGCTCAAGAGTTGATCGACCAATTCGTTATCAAGCTACGCATGGTTCGCCACCTTCGTATGCAGACCTATAATGACATCTTTGCTGGTGACCCAACTTGGGTGACAGAATCAATTGGTGGTCGTTTTAATGATGGTCGTTCTAAGGTTACCAAAACTTCGTTCCGCTTTTTGCAGACTCTATACAACCTAGGTGCTTCGCCAGAACCAAACCTAACGGTGCTTTGGTCTCCTGAATTGTCTGATGGATTCAAAGATTTCTGTGCTAAGGTTTCGATCGACACCTCTTCGATTCAGTATGAGAATGATACTCTGATGCGTGAGGTTCGTGACAATGATGACTATGGTATTGCTTGTTGCGTTTCATACCAAGCTATTGGTAAACAAATTCAGTTCTTTGGTGCTCGTTGTAACTTGGCTAAATCTTTGCTTTTGGCTCTTAATGGTGGACGTTGCGAGAAGACAGGAACTTTGATGGTCGAAGGAATCCCTGCACTTACGGGTGATGTTCTTGACTACGAACAAGTGATGAGCAACTACAAAAAAGTGTTGGTTCAGATTGCTCGTATCTATAACGATGCTATGAATATCATTCACTATATGCACGATAAGTACTATTATGAGAAGGCTCAGATGGCATTTATCGACACCGATCCTTCTATCAACTTGGCTTATGGGGTTGCTGGTCTTTCGATTGCTCTTGATTCGCTTTCGGCTATCAAATATGCCGAGGTTCGTGCCGTTCGCAATGAGCAAGGTTTGACCGAAGGTTTTGATACCACTGGCGACTATCCATGTTTTGGTAATGATGATGATCGTGTTGACCACCTAGGTATCGACTTGATCTACTTCTTTAATGAGGAGTTGAAGAAATTGGCAGTTTATAAGAATGCACAGCCTACTTTGTCTTTGCTTACTATTACCTCTAATGTTATGTATGGTAAGAAGACAGGTGCTACTCCTGATGGACGTGAGAGTGGCGTGGCGTTTGCTCCAGGTGCAAACCCTATGCACGGACGTGATGTTAAGGGTGCGGTTGCTTCTTTGAGTTCGGTTGCTAAGTTGCGTTATCGTGACTCACAAGATGGTATTAGTAACACTTTCTCTATTGTTCCTAAATCGTTGGGTGTTGATGGCGAGACTCGTGTTGAGAATCTTGTTACGATGATGGATGGTTACTTTATCAAGGGTGCTCACCACCTTAATGTTAATGTTCTTAACCGTGAGATGCTAGAAGATGCTATGGTTCATCCAGAGAAGTATCCACAGCTTACAATTCGTGTTTCGGGCTATGCTGTGAACTTCGTAAAACTTAGCCGTGAACATCAGCTAGAGGTTATTAGTCGCTCATTCCACCAATGTATGTAGAATAATAATAAATATGTAGATTATGATTAGAGTTCACTCTTTTGAATCTATGGGAACATTCGACGGGCCGGGACTTCGGCTCGTCGTTTTTCTTCAGGGATGTAATTTTCGTTGTTTGTATTGTGCCAATCCCGATACTATTGATCTTCGTGGGGAGAGTCGTGAGACTCCACTCGATGAGCTTGTTGCGATGGCTATGAGTCAGCGGCCTTTTTTTGGTCGTCGTGGTGGGGTTACTTTCAGTGGTGGTGAGCCTTTGCTTCAGGCTCGGGAGTTGATTCCTTTGGTTCGTGCTTTACGGGCTCAGGGTATTCATGTTTGTGTGGATACTAATGGTAGTATTTGGAATGATGATGTTCGGGAGCTTTTGGAGTTGGTTGATTTGGTTTTGTTGGATGTTAAGCAGTTTAATCCGGTGGCACATCGTACTTTGACTTCGGTGGGTAATGAGCGTACTTTGGCTTTGGCTTCTTGGCTGGAGGCTAATTCACGTCCTTTTTGGATGCGTTATGTTTTGGTTCAGGGGTATAGTTCTTCGGTGGATGATATTCGTTCTTTGTGTGAGAATTTCTCTGGTTATAAGATGATCGAGCGTGTAGAGATTTTGCCTTATCATCGTTTGGGGGTACATAAGTATGAGGCTATGGGTTTGGAGTATAAGTTGGGTGATGTTTCGGAGAATACTTCTGAGCAGTTGGAGGCTGTTTCTTCTATTTTTGGGGAGTATTTTTCTTGTGTTTATGTCAATTGATTTATTTGTTCGGAGGTGCTTTAGAAGATATGGTATGTTCTCGGACGGCTGTCGGTGTGACACGTAAAGCCATCGGGTTTACGGGGCTCCCGACAGGGGGAGCCGTCCGCCCCGTAGAGATTTTACCTTGCGGCAAAATCTCCGCTATCGCAATTGAACCATTTTGCCCTAGAAGATGTTGATTGTTCTGGGACTCTCGGGTATTTTCTGGGACTCTTGCTGGGTCTTGTGCTACTTCAGTAGTGTAGGGCTCCTGTGGTGGGGGTGCGTCCGCCCTGCTGACATTCCTTACGGAAAGTCTCGCTATTGCAATTGGAAATCCCTCTGACAGGAACTATACTATATGTTGCGATCGAGTTGTCTGAATAAAAAAACATCCGACCTTGGCATTCCCACCAAGATCGGATGTTTTCTTCCATATATCTCAATAATATATCCCCTCCTAGAACATATAGTCCCAAATAGGAAGATCAACAACCGAAGAATCCAAAGCCTTCAAAGCCCGTGAATCCAAATACTCCCGCTTAACAACCAAACGGAAAAGATAATTATCAAACCAAGAATCCGTAAAAGTCAAATAACCACCATTAGCATTATCCGAACCCCAACTATTCTCAAATTGCCACTTCACAGGCTTATCATCCGAGTCAGTGTCAAAAGCCACAAGAGTCATAGCATGTGAAGAGCCACTATGGCGACTCAAAATACGAGCTCGTTTGTCCATACTAAGGTCAATACCCAAAAGAGACTCCAAATCATACATATCCATAGCCAAAAGACCCTCCGAACGGTTAAACTCTTTGCCAACATCACATGAAGCATACATCGGATCATCGCCCTTGATTGATTTCATAGCAGCCGCTTTTATATCTTCATTCGGAAGATTCAAATAAACCCAGTTAGTACCCTCCTGTGTGTTGCGATAATTCTTAATATCATATACCTTGTAGTATTCTCGGGTAGGGTCGTTCATCACCATAACATAATTGTCGGGCGTGTAGTTCTCTGGCACAATATCGGCAAAGAATTTCTCGGGAGTCAACCCCTCGACAACCTTAACCTCACCATCTGCATCAACATACTTCCAGTCGAACTCAACGGGTGGTTCGCCCAAACAGAGTGCCAAGACACGATAGACATCTTTCATTACGCTGATCTTGATATCTTCGAGAGCCGAAGCCTTTTTGCCCGAGGCTGCTGCCTCACGAATATCAAATCCTCCCTTGCGCAAACGCTCTTTGAGGATCGAAACCATCGACGAGGTATTGTTTGAGTGTACCGTTTCGGGCATTACGCTTTTTGGTACTACGCCATATTTTTTTGATACATTATAGAAGTGGTTCCATACACCACCATCGTCAATCGGAGATTGGAAATAGCAAACCACCTCACGGTCATCCATATCGGCACTAGCTGTGGCGATTATATTCTCTAGGAATAGGTTTGATTTCTCGAATAGATCCCAGAAGTAGTTGAAATTCTGAGAGAAATCAAAACTCTTGAGGTTGTATTTCTCGACCAACTGTGGGCGAAGGACATTCATCGAGGTGAACATCCAACAGCGACCCGACGATAGCTGATTGGTTATGGTTTTGTTGAGTGTAACTTTATATTTGAAGTTGTTGTCTACTGTTCCTGCAACGTCGGTATTTAGTGCAAGAGTTTTCAAATTGCTATTCGACCGAATAGCGTTGCGTAGTGCTTTGGTTGTGGCATCTTGGGTGAATGATGATTTTATTTCATTCAGATCTGTTGTCGATATTGCTCCGTTTTGGGCATATAGTGTCACAGAACTTAGGCTCAGAGCAAGTAGAGTAAGTGTTAGTTTCATTTTTTTTGTTTTATGGGGTAGGGGGCTTAGATGTTAAACATCGCTTCAAAGTTGTCATAGCGATTATTGTAGTCTTCGATCGAGGCCATAATTACTTTTTTTGCCTCTTCGGCTCCGTAGATTTGCGGAATTTCTACATTGCGCTTCTCGCCAGTTGGGAGATCTTTGTAGGTTAGGAAGTAGTGGCGCAATCGCTCGACAACCAATGGAGGCAGTTCCGAAATATCTTCGATCTCACCATAGAAGGCATCGTTGTTCAACACGCAAATAATCTTGTCGTCCGCTTGGTTAAAGTCGATCATTCTGAGTCCTCCAATTGGTTTGGCTTTAACCAGAATATCACCATGCGTGATTACCTTTTCGGTGAGAACGCACACGTCCAATGGGTCTCTGTCACCAACAATATCGTCACGTTCGAGAGCCACATTACTCAAATTGGCAGAGAGTGAG
>JAWXTL010000083.1:0-6371 GCA_044433565.1 Rikenellaceae bacterium
CTAAAGTAGCACGTGTCACACCGACAGCCGTCCGAAAACATACCATGCCTCCGCAGTAGTGAAATATAGCCTCTAACCGCAGAGAACTGAGGAAACTTTTTGAAAATACACCCCACGAAAAGTTAGTCAACAACTCGTGAGTACCCCTCCAACAAAGATAAATAAGCAGAGCTGGAATAATGCTCCAAAACATAAGCTCGTGAACAACGACCCAACCGAAAACAAAAATCCAAATCACCCAATACCCGAGTAATAGAAGAACAAAAATCCGAAACATCACCATAAGAGACCAAAACCCCATAAGTCCCCCCACCCAAAAGGTCGGTCATAACACCAAACCGCTGAGCCAAAACAACACAACCCAAACTCATAGCCTCCAACAAAGACAAAGGTAAACCCTCATAACACCCACTAGTGTTAATAATAACCCCTGCCGAACGATAAAAATCACCCAAAGATGCCCGATCCAAAAATCCAACAAACTCTACATTGGAAGGCGCAACACCCAAAGAATAATTAGAAGCCAAATCCCCTGCAACCCGAAAACGAACCTCGGGCAAAGAACGAGCAACCGAAAAAAGTAAATCTACCCCCTTCTCCGAACTCAAACGCCCCACAAATCCAACATACCCCCCCGAAAAATCAGCAACCGCCGAGCCAAAACCCAACAATGAGACTGAGTTAGGAAGCAAACAAACACGATCAGAAGGAACGCCATACTGAACCAATTTATCACGCTGAAAAGGGCTAATAGCCAAAAACAGATCAACATTGCCAAGATAAGAGCGGAAAATACGAGCCCACCAAGAACGGAAAAAATAACCAAAACTGCCAAAAAAGCTCCCCTCACAACGGTGAACAAAACAATTAAACTCACGCAAACAACCCTGAGCACAACGCTCACAAACCTCTCCCCGTCGATAAAAAAGCCCCGTAGGGCAAAAAAGACGATAGTTATGAACACTCATCAAAACACGAACCCCTGCCCCACGCAAAACAGAAAGAATAGCAGGTGAAATCACAGGAAACAAGTTGTGAACAATAGCAACATCGGGGGAAAAGGTACGAATCAAACGACGAACATCCCCAACCGAACGTCGATTATAAAGAGAAGAAAAAAAGGTGGAAATTTTACCAAACTTCCACCCCTTCATCTCATTATAGTCACGCTCATAGACCTCAACCTGATGACCAGCCTTCAGAAGCAAATCACACTGAAAAGCCACAACCTGCTCCTCGCCACCTGGGCGACTATAACGACTATGTATAATCAGATAACGCATCCAAAACTAAAGAGTACCATTAGCCCCACCCACAAAAATAGCATTTGCCACTGGGTCGTCATCCATCAATTTATCCTCGATCACCTGAGTCATATACAAAGAAATATCAGCAATACTACGCAACTCATGTGAGGTACGTGTTGTCATCAAAACCCCCTCATCGGTGGTATATTCAAAATCCCAACCAACAACAACAGTCTTGACATTCAATTGCGAAAGCTTACGCAACAAAGGCACATAATCAGTATCAGCCACAACAAGCACAGCAACATCATAATCACCACGTACAGCCTTCTGATAGGCCTCCAGCGAGAGCCAAACATTAGTACCACTCTCCTCACGACGAGATCCACTATTACGCAACGGAAGATAATGTTTCTGGACACCCTCCGACATCAAAATATCATCAAAAACTCGATCATTATACAACTGGTTACCACGTGAAGCAGCATCCGTAGCATTCAAACGCCCACGGAAATAGTGCGATTCAGAGATGCGACAATCCGAAATATCATAGCCAATCAAATCACTAATATGACTCTTTAAGAATCGTTGCAAACCGCCAATACTAATACGACGACGCACATGATGAATGTAGTTATAGTAGTTTGAGCTATGAAGAAGGAAATTTCCATCATAGAATATAGCAATACGAGTAATGTCCATGATAATGTTTTTTTAATTTATATAATATTTGTTTAATATTTTTCGATCTTTTAGTATTGTTCCGCAAGGTTCGGGAAGTCGCCACTTTTGACATCCTCACGATACTGTGTGATTGCTCCCATCATCTGTGAGTGCATATCGGCATAGCGGCGAAGGAATCGAGGTGAAAACTCATTGGTTATCCCCAACATATCGTGAAGCACAAGAACCTGACCGTCGACTCCGCCTCCTGCTCCAATTCCGATCACTGGAATCTTTAGCTCCGAGGCTACACGTGCGGCCAACTGGGCTGGAACTTTCTCTAACACAATTGCAAAGCACCCCGCTTGTTCCAACAAATGGGCATCTTCGATCAGTTTATCGGCCTCTTCTTTTTCTTTGGCACGTACGGCATAAGTACCAAAAACATTTATCGACTGAGGGGTCAACCCCAAGTGTCCCATAACTGGAATCCCCGAAGAGATAATACGCTCCACAGACTCCAATATTTCACGACCTCCTTCCATTTTCACTGAGTCGGCTTCGGTCTCTTTCATGATACGAATTGCCGAGCTTAGTGCCTCTTTCGAGTTTCCTTGATATGTACCAAACGGCATATCGACCACCACCAGTGCACGTTTCACTGCACGAACCACACTCCGACCATGATAGATCATATTTTCGAGCGTAAAAGGCACAGTCGTGGTATGACCTGCTATCACATTCGAGGCAGAATCACCCACCAAAATTACATCTATACCTGCTGCATCCACAATACCTGCCATGGTATAATCATAAGCCGTAAGCATCGAAATCTTCTCTCCTTGACTTTTCATCTGTATCAGACGATAGGTTGTTACGGCTCTTGTTTTTGTCTCTAATGACATAAATAATCTTTTAATTGAAGAGTTCCGCCTCTTCGTTAGTTGTCTAAAATTTAACTCTTTATTAACGTAATTTACACGCTCGTTAGTATTTAATATTGACTGTAAATTAGTAACTTATTTCGCAAAACTGCTTACAGATATTCTATAAGAAGCCCTGAGCCTTTAGAGTATCTAAATATTTTTGCGAAAAGAAGTGATTATCCGATGATTTGTAGCGTCTTTCGGTGAAGATTTGCGCCAAATTCGGCAGATTGTTCTGCACGAGTAGTTCTTTGGTTTGATCGGAGTTTTCGATCTCATGCCATAGTTCTTCGATTTTTTGATCCGAATAGGGCTGGTATTTTTGGTGGTGAACCACAGCCTCTAGCGGCAAACGGTGTGTTAGGGGTGGATATTTCTCCATATCGGGATAGCCCACTGTCAGTGCCATTACGGGAATTACTCCACGTGGAAGCTCCAACACCTCTGAGATCTCTTGTGCATTATAGAGTGTTGTCCCTAGATAACAGATCCCCAGACCTTGGTTTTCGGCTTCACAAGCAAAATTCTGGGATGCCAACAGGGCATCGGTTGCACTATTGAGATACCACACCATATTTTGATAATCAGCATTGGCATCACGCAGACGACACCACTGCTCGAACCGAGCAACATCGGCACAAAAAGTAACCACCGCAGGGGCTTGAGTTACCATCGGCTGGTTGAAGTGCAATGGCGAGAGTTGTTCTTTGATCTGAGCATCGGTAGTCACCACAATACTATATAGTTGCATAGTCCCCACGGTCGAAGCACGAGTGGCAGCCAACAACAACTCATTGAGCACATCGCATGGAATCTCTTTGGTGAGATATTGTCGTATTGTACGGTGATTTGCTATTACATCAAGCATAATAAAATTATTTATTAAAATTCAGGAAGGTTAATGATTTAGATCCAAAACGAGTCAAGGATTTTACCCTCCCACTCTACAAATGTACAAAATTAGCTTTGGATTTTCATAATATTTTCATGTTTTAATCACTTTTTTTTCGTTGATTCAACTTTCTGCACTCTCATTCTATTTCAAATACTGCGCCACCGAGTAGTCAAAGGCTGTTTTACGAAAAATAAATAAAATTCATGATCCCATAAAAAACTTTTTTTGAAAGGGGCTATTCGATAAAATTAGCAACTTGCTGACATATTTGCTGCATTCCTTTCACCGATGGATGCCCCGAGAGTTTCTCTATATCGACAAGCTCAATGTATGGCACCGAGTGATGATCGCAAATGGTCATAACCGAAGAATCAACTTCCGCCTTCAACTCATTGTTCAGGATAAAATAGATTTGAGCACTAGGATAGATCTTTTTCATTTGCGAGAGCAGATAGCTCATCCCTGCACGAAAACAATAGAGGTCATTAACGCTCCAATCCGTGTGTTGATACGCTCCAATAGGCACATTAGCCCAAGAGTCGTTAGTCCCCCCAAAGATCAAAATAATATCAGGATCACCCAGCTGATTCATACGTCCGATAAAAGATTTTTCGACACAGTCCTCTCCATTATATCCTGTGTTACATACCGTTGAACCCGAAAACGAGTTATTCACACATAGCTCGTATTCATCTCTCGAACAGAGCAGCGACCACCAAGTCTCCCTCACTTCCTTGACATCGGTATTCCCCGAAGGCGCACCCAAGAAATACCATATAGCATTCTGCGTGGGGGTGACATGACCCTCGAAGGTCGAATAAGAGTCGCCAAGTACTGAGACCTTTTTGGGCTGTTGAGCATAAGCGAGAGTGCTGCTACACACAAAAAACAGTAGCACTAATAAGAGATTTCTTTTCATAACAAAGATAGTATTTTAGAGTGTTAAGATTGATTCATTCAACAGAGTAAAGGTACTATTTTATTTGTAAACAAAAAACCAGAGCAAACAAAAACAACTAAACTATTGGAAAACAACAACAAAAGTTGTAAATTTGTTTCGAGTCAAACTACTTTAACCCACTCTCGAAATGAAAAATTTGCTGCTGCTAATTTCGCTCCTTGTGGGGGCGATCACCACTACACATTCTCAGGTGACTTTTGTCCGAGAAGATTCGCTATCGGATAACTCACGACGAATTATCGAAGAGTCTCAAAACAACATCTTCGACGATCCACGAACCCCACGATTTATTATCACCGATAAATCGCAGAAATTCCTCTTTGGAATAGGGGGATTTGTGTGTGCCCAAGGTTACTACGACTTTACGGGGCTCAACGAATCTGGCGAATGTGCCGACCTATTGAGCATCCCTTTCGACTCTCAGGAGCCCGACAAGATGAATCTTTCGGCTGCTACCTCTCTTTTGTCGTTTAAGCTCCTTGCCGATACCGAAATTGGGGTGGTCGAGGCAAATTTCGAGACGGACTTCGATTCTAATAACAGTGCTCTTCGACTTCGCAAAGCTTATATTCGCTTGGGGGGATTTCTTGTGGGGCAAGATTGGAGTACTATGACCGATACATATTCGTTTCCTTCGGTCATTGATGGTGCTGATCCAGTGGGGAAGGTAGGTTATCGGTTGCCGTTGATACGTTATAATTTCAATATTGGGGAGCGTTGGGAGATCTTTTCTTCGCTGGAGTTTCCCGAGTTGACCTACGCCTATAATGATGAGTCTTATGTATTGAGCGAGAAACGTCCTGATTTCAATAACAAGGTGGTCTATAAATCCACTAGTGGAAAGTATATTGGTCAGGCGGCGGCTATTTTGCGTTATCTCAAGGTGGGTGTAAGTCAAGATCTTGAGATGGTTCCTAATTCGGGATTTTGTTGGGGAATGAGCCTTGCCAATCAGATCAATATTGGCAAAAGCTCGATTTATCTTGCAGGTAGTATGGGTTTGGGGGTTAGTGACCATTTTGCAGGGGTCTCTTCTCACCAGATGAACGTTGTCGAACACACAGACATCCAGAATGGGAATGTGGACTTTGTTCCTCTGTGGGTCTATAATTTGGTGGGTGGCTATACTTTTAATTGGAGTGAAAATTCAAGTTCTTCGTTGGTTGCTTCTTATTTGAAAGTTTCGGATCGCAATATTGATAATCGAGCTAATGTATCGCAGAGTACAATAGATCATCTCTATTCTTTGTCGGTCAACTATATTACCGAGATCATTCCTCATCTAACGGTTGGGGGCGAGGTATTCTTTGCCCATAAAACGGTATTTGATGGTGGACACGCCCATGGACTTAGAGCCGTAGCAATGATCCGCTACGACTTCTAAAGCGAGGGTGTAATAGCTTCGAGTAAAGGAATTTCCAATTGCGATAGCGGAGATTCTCCTTCTGGTGAAGGTAAAATCTCTACAGAGCGAACGACCCTGCACTACTAAAAGTAGCACATGACCCAGCAAGAGTCCCAGAAAATACCCGAGCGTCCCAGAACAATCAATGTTTCCAAATTGCGACAGCGGATTTTTCGCAAGAAAAATCTACGGGGCGGACGGCTCCCCCCGTCGGGAGCCCCGTACTATTTCATAGCACGAGCCACACCGACAGCCGTCCGAGAACACATCTTAG
>JAWXTL010000084.1:0-6370 GCA_044433565.1 Rikenellaceae bacterium
CTTCTTATGCACAGGTGCACAAAGGGATGACAGCGGCGCAACTAAAATCGACCGCCAACACTATAATGAAGCGTATGGGGCGCAACCCTCGTATGTTTGAACCCTATCTAGCAGAGACTATTTCGCCTGTGAAATTGACTCGTGTGGCGTGTTCCGAGGGGCGTGTCAACCTCTATTTTTCGGAGGCGATCAATCGTATTGCCATACGTGAGGAGCTTACTTTGGCTTGGGAGCAGACCGTTCGTGACTCTCTGGGAGCGGATTATGCAGATGCCAAGGTTGGACTTTTTTGTGAGTCGATTCCCATCGAACGCTTTATCCCCAATCTCTATCGGTCGAAATATGCAGCAGACAGCAAACGCAAAAAAAGTGCACCGAAAACAGCTCCACTGGTCGAGGCTCTCG
The DNA here is from genome assembly GCA_044433565.1 of Rikenellaceae bacterium. Lineage (GTDB taxonomy): Bacteria > Bacteroidota > Bacteroidia > Bacteroidales > Rikenellaceae > Mucinivorans. The sequence continues at coordinate 406 of JAWXTL010000084.1, forward strand.
ACAAGCAATATATCTCGCAGGGGCTAAACGGGCGGCATATCGCCCTATGGCCTAGCCACGGAATCTACTACGATCAAAGCGAAGATCTATGGCAGTTTCAACGCCCTGCGCTCTATGGCACAATCGAAGATCTACACACGTTTCTATACTCAGATAAATACTTGATCCCGATGCTCGAAAATGCAGGAGCCGTGGTTATCACCCCAAGAGAGAGAGATACCTCGAAGATGGAGATTATCATCGACCGTGACGCAAGTAGCCACCCCCAGTGCCAAGTAGAATACTCCACAGGATGGACAACCCAAAAGGGAGGCTTTGCACTAAGTCAAACCCTAGGCGATCTGGAAAACCCTTTCACCATGGGAAACTACTCACTAAGCCCCAAAACAGGAGGAAAAGTGACCTATAAAGCACCCATCGAAGAGAGTGGAACTCACGCTATCTATGTAAGCTACAAACCCCTATCGACCAACAGCACCCAAGCCCGATATACCATCGAAAGCAAAAACCAGCGAAAAGAGTATCTGGTCAACCAACAAATTGCTGGGGGGTGGGTCTATCTCGGGAAAATAGATTGCGACTCGATAATCTCCATAACCCTAGAGGCTGATAGCCAAATCACCACCGACGCAATCAAAATCGGAGGAGGAATGGGCAATGTAGTAAGAGCGGGGAAACTATCGCAAATGGCACGTTGGTATGAAGCCGCACGTTATTTTATGCAATATTCGGGAGTCGACCCCAAAATCTACCACCAGAAACACAACAACGGCAAGATCTCAGACTATATGGACGACTACAAATCTCGTGGCGACTGGGTGACATATATCATGCAAGAGCAACGAATCCCAATCGACGCAGCCGTGGCAATGCACTCCAATGCAGGGATCGTAGACTCAATCTACGGAACCCTAACCATCCACTACACCAACAAAGGACGAGATACATACACCGATCAAAAAAGCAAATATTCGGGACGTGACTATGCAGATATTATCCACACGCAGATAGTAGAGGATATTCGTGCTCTGTATGATCCCCTGTGGATTCGTCGTTCGATGTACGACAAAAGCTATGCCGAGGTCTCTCGCCCCGATGCACCAGCGTTGATTGTCGAAATGTTCTCGCACCAAAACATGAACGATATGCGTTATGGTTTGGCTCCCGAGTTCCGTTTTACGCTATCACGTGCGGTCTACAAAGGGATAGTGAAATATTTGGCCGATCGTTATAGCATTCCATACCAAATAACACCTCTTGCCCCATCTGACTTTGGAGTGAAGATCGAAAACCAAAACCTAACATTTAGCTGGAAGCCAACCACCGACCCACTAGAGCCAACAGCCACAACCGAAAGCTATATCATCAATGGAGAAAAGACAACCAGCACCAGTTATGAGATCAAAAATAGCGCAGATGGTAAAGTGCACCAGATAAACGTAGCAGCAGCAAACCAAGGAGGTGAATCCTTTCCAAGCGAAACAATAGAGTACGCCCTCTACCCCCAAAACACCCAGTTAGAGCTGGTAATAACCGACATAGAGCACCGAAGAACCATCGACACCCTATCGGTTGATAGCACATACAGAGGACTGGATTTAGACCCAAAGAAATTCACCTACGACGATTATTGCATAGTAGGAGAGCAGATAGATTTCGACCCCAAATCCGAATTTATAGACAACACCTACCCTGGATGGGGAGCATCAAAACGTGATCTACTAGGCGAAGGAGTCATAAGCCCAGCAACAAAACTAGCCAAAGAGATAACAGCAAAACTTCAAGCCCAAAAGAAAAGTTACGTAATGTTGCCCCTAGAGAGCCTAAACAATATGCCAAAGAATTGCACCAAAATCTATATAATAACAAACAAAGAGCAAAAACTACTAGCCAATATACTCAAGGCGGCAAACCCCGAAATCGAAGTAGAAGAACTAACATTCTAAAATGAATTTTTAAACCTGATTATTTTAGCTAACTTTGTCTCCAAAGAAAAAATCGTCAACGAGCATAACATTAAATGAAACGTACACCAACAGGTATAAAACGCAAAATCATAATGGGGTTTATCTCCATCGGAACACTATTGCTTATCTCGGGCTTGATCTCCTCGGCCGAGCTAGTGCGCTTCCAACGCTACGCCTCACAGATGATGCACATCAATCAGAATAGTATTGATTTTAGCAAGAAACTCCTAGATGCCATCCAAGAGCAAAATACAGCACTGCTCATTAGTATTACCGACACCACGGGAGTCTATAATCGAGTGTTCGATGCAGCACGTGTGGAGTTCGACCAGATCTATGACCAAGTGATCGAGTACGACCAAGACAATCCCGTGCTATCAAAAATCAAAGAGGCAAACCAAAAGTACAATACCATACTCATCGAGAGAGGAGATTCAGTTACGGTCGAATGGTTTAGTCAACTCTACAAGACCTCATACTTCGACCTCACTCAATCCATCAAGGAGTATATGGTCGATGCCCAGAATCTTATTATCCATCACACTTCGGTGCTTGAGGGTAATGCCTATCGTTCGACAATGGTGGGGATCATTGCTCTAGTGAGCGGTGGAATCTTGATGTTGATGTTCTATTTTATGATTAACAAATTCTTTATCTCGCCAGTACTTCACATCAAAGATGAGTTGCAGAAACACCTCTCGCACAACCTACCTTATGATGTAAATATTGACACTACCGACGAGATCAAAGATCTCAACGACAAAATCTCGCAAGTGGTTATCAAAAACAACAAACAATTTTAGATGAGATCAGCAACTGTTATACGCTATGTGGGTATGGTGGTATTGTTGAATGCTGCCTTTATGTTTCTTTCGGCATTGGTGGCTCTGTTCAATGGCGTAGACACTAGCTTTTTCCCTCTGCTTATGAGTTTTATCATAACCAGTGTTGTGGGGCTATTCCCTTTGATCTTTGTTCCCAAAGAGAGTCACTTGGTTGCCAAGGAGGGATATGCGGTGGTTGTTGGTTCTTGGATTATGTCTTTTTTGGCGGGGATGCTACCCTATTTGATTTGGGGGGGCGAGTTTACGTTGATTAATGCTTGGTTCGAGACTGTTTCGGGTTATACCACAACTGGTTCTACGATCCTAACAGATATAGAGGCACTGCCCAAGGGGTTGTTATTCTGGCGTTCGTGCACCCACTGGATTGGGGGTGTCGGGGTTGTCCTTTTTGCTTTGGTGCTATTGCCTTCGGTGGGACGTACCAAGATGAAGATCTCGAATTTTGAGATCTCGGAAATGGCAAAAGACAACTTCCGTTTTACCACTCGTAAACTGCTCAAGGTGATTGTTTCTGTCTATGCAGGGTTGACTTTTGTCGAGACCATCTTGCTATGGATGGCAGGGATGTCGTTTTTTGATGCTATCACCCACTCTTTTTCGACGATCGCCACAGGGGGACTCTCGACCCGAAATGCAAGTATTGCCCATTGGGATAGTTTGACTATCGAGATGATCGTTATGGTCTTTATGCTACTGGCGGGAACTCACCTAGGGCTTCTCTACTCGACAATCGTGGGTCGTCGCAAAAACATCTTCCGCAGCGATGTGTGGCGGTTCTTGATGGTGTCGATCAGTGTGAGTATACTCTTTGTGTCGATAAATCTCTATACGACCGATATATACGACAGTTTCTGGGATGCACTACGCTATGGCGCATTCCAAGTGGTATCGTTTGTGTCGACCACAGGTTTTGCTTCGGCAGATGCTTCGGCATGGCCACCATTTTCGGTATTGCTACTGATCTTCCTCTCGATGCAATGCGCAATGTCCGGATCGACAACAGGAGGATTGAAAGTAGACCGTGTAGTGGCACTCTACAAAGCAATCAGGGCACGTGTCCTGAAAATCCAACACCCAAATGCCGTAATACGAGTAAAGCTCCACGGTACGACAATGGAAAATGACGTAATCAATTTTGCAGTGCTCTTTGTGGCGGTATATTTGCTAATTATGTTTGTGTCGACCATGGTAATGGCACTCTATGGCTACGACCTACTAACCTCGTTTACAGTATCGGTCGCCACCCTAGGAAACGTGGGCCCTGGGTTCGGATTGGTCAACAATATGGCAAATTTCAGCTTCTTCCCCGAGGGAGCAAAGTTATGGCTAACCTTCGTAATGCTACTTGGTCGTTTGGAAATTTTTGGTTTGTTGCATATCTTTTTGATTAGAAGCTGGAAATAACAAAAAAATTAACTACCTTTGAATTTAAGTTTTTAGAGTAATGATGAAAATAAAAGTTTTACTTATATCGCTTGTGTCGCTTTTTTGTTGTGGGGATCTCTTGGCACAAGGTCAGGGACGAGATATTAGTGCGCAATTGCAAGAGCTAAAAGCTCAGGAACTTGAAATACAAGGGGCTATTGACTCCTTGGGGGTGCTGTTGAACGATATGCGTTCGCAGTTTAATGGCAACAACTCCCAAAGTAGCGAAACCATCGGTGAGCAGATCATAGCCCTAGAGGGGTCGATATTTGATTATCGTTCGCAGCTCAGTCTTCTGGGGGCTAATATTGCTTCGCTGGAGGCTCGGCAGTCTATTATAGATCAACAGTCGAGCAGCACAACCACCAGTGGTGCATCACAACCATCATCAAACCTATTGGACGATAAATTCTTCGTTGATAATATGTCGTTGGACGACCGCAACTATTTCAAAGAAAGTGGTCGCATTATGACCGAATTTGAAGCCAATATTAGCCGTGTAAACCTACTCTACTCGCAGCTAATTAAATTGGGCGACACCTATAAAACCACCAAATCACAAGCGGTGATTGATTCGATTATGATAAAAGCAGCCGATCTCAAAGAGAAGATATGGCAAGTGGATGGCGACATTAGTGCTTCATGGGGCGAGCTATATGATCGTAAGTTGGATAACTATCTGGTATTGGTCGATCGTCTAGGTAGTGTCGACCGCACATTGCTAGAGAAATTAGACCTGCTAAGTCGTCAAGCCTTTGCCACCGAAGAACAAGCCGCAAATTCTCTGGCTCCGTCGATCATCTCGTATGTTCCACAACAACAGCTACTGCTCGAATACGAAACCCTCTTTGCCGAAAAACTAGAACTGCAATCGGCTATGGACTCGCTGAAGAAAGTGGCAGAGAATTTTGCGAAAAAGAATATCCGCAATTACGACTATATAAATTATCCGTATCGTAGTCAAGTGGTTTATAGCGAGATAACCCTAGGCAACACCTATCCTTATAGTGAGGTTAGCCAAGTTCCAGAGCTATCTCTACCAGAGACCGGAGTATATTATTCGATACAAGTTGCCGTGGTCTCGAAACTAGCCTCATCACTCTCGATATTCAAAGGGGCAGAGCCTTTGCAAGTCGAAAAGACCTCGACAGGAGGAAGTCGCTATGTTCTAGGAGGATTCAAGTCCTACGACAAAGCAGTCCAAGCCGTTAAACAGTGTCTTGCCGCTACATTCAAAAATCCAGTGCTCGTTGCATGGATTGATGGCAAGTCGACCACCGTATCAAAAGCTCGTGCATACCAAGCCGAACACCCAGAACTTTCGGGCGAGCGAGATTACAAAATAGAAGTGACGACATCTAATCCCGAAGCAGCAAGTATCATAAAAAGAGTTATCGACATCAATTCGGCAGGAAAAAATATCAGTCGTATCCAGCTAGGCGATGATTTTGTATTCACAATTGGTGCTTTTGTTACTCGTGACGAAGCCGAGGTAATAGCCTATATTATCGGTAGCGAATGCGGCGAGGGCATCACCACTCGTGTGCAAACAATCGAATAGGTGGTATTCTATGAAAGTAACTTTTTAAACCTTAGACCATTATATGAAAAAAGTACTGTTATTATTGCTAATGGTAGGATTTGCCTATCCAACAATCGCACAAACCGTATGGCACAATCCACAAGAGTGCGAGTTCAACCCCATCGAAGGTCAATATTGGCAGGGGG
>JAWXTL010000085.1:0-6367 GCA_044433565.1 Rikenellaceae bacterium
CTGGCTCGTAGCATTGGCAACTCTCTGATGGCCGATGTGCTCAATGGTATAGCCTATGATAAGCAGACCAAGAAGATCTATCTCACGGGGAAACTTTGGGATACGATGTTTGAGATAAAAGAGAAATAGAGTTTGAGATAAAAAACATAGATAAACTTTCAAAATATAACATAAAAATGGAACAGGTATATAACAAATTGGTGGGGGGTGTCAAGGCATACTTCGCATCGAATAATTTTGAGAAAACGGTAATTGCACTTTCGGGTGGTATTGATTCGGCTGTGGTTTTGGCTTTGGCGGTTCGGGCTTTGGGTTCAGAGAATGTTCGGGTTTTGCTTTTGCCTTCTCAGTACTCTTCGGGTCATTCGGTTTCGGACTCTTTGGATATGGCCGAGCGTTGTGGTATTGTGCATGACACTGTTTGTATTGAGCCTCTTTATACTAGTGTTATGACCGCTCTCGATCCTATTTTTTCGGGGACAGAGGCTGGTTTGGCCGAGGAGAATCTTCAGGCTCGTTTGCGTATGGTGGTGACTATGGCCGTTAGTAATAAGACTGGGGCTTTGATGCTCAATACTAGTAATCGTAGTGAGATTATGGTGGGTTATGGTACACTCTATGGTGATACTTCGGGTGCTATTTCGGTGATTGGGGGTCTCTATAAGACTGAGGTTTATGATCTGGCTCGTTATATCAACGAGAATCATGGCGATCTGATCCCTCAGAATATTATCGACAAAGCTCCGTCGGCCGAATTGCGCCCTGGACAAAAAGATAGCGACTCGTTGCCTGATTATCCTGTTTTGGATCAAATATTGCGTTTGATGGTCGACGAGGGTCTCACTTGTGAGGCGATCTGCGAGAAGGGATTTGACTCTGCGACAGTCGATAAAGTCTATACGCTATGGACAAAAACAGCATTCAAACGCCTTCAACTACCACCTGCACTTGAGGTGAGATAGAGAGTCGAGCGGCGAAGAGAGGGTAATAACAAAGAAAAACATTACCTTTGTGGGCTGAATGTTTTTTTAAGCAATAGATAATGGAACAAGAGAAAGATATAATTGATAGAGTAGCCAACGAGCAATATAAATATGGATTTACCACCGATATAGAGACCGAAACCATCTGTAAGGGGCTTTCGGAGAGTGTCGTTCGCATGATTTCGCAGAAGAAAGAGGAGCCTGAGTGGATGTTGGAATTTCGGTTGAAGGCCTATCGACATTGGCTTACTTTGGAGCACCCCTCGTGGGCTCATCTTGAGATTCCCGAGATTGATTTTCAGGATGTTATCTATTATGCTGCTCCCAAACAGAAGGTCGCCCCTGATAGTTTGGATGATGTTGATCCGGAGCTTCTCAAGACTTTTGATAAGTTGGGAATCCCGATCTCGGAGCAGAAGATGCTTACGGGTATTGCTGTCGATGCTGTGGTCGATTCGGTTTCGGTGAAGACTACTTTTAGGAAGGATTTGGCGGAGCGTGGCATTATTTTTTGCTCTTTTTCCGAGGCGGTTCGTGAATACCCTGAGTTGGTTCAGCGGTATTTGGGTTCGGTTGTTCCTTATACTGATAATTTTTATGCGGCTTTGAACTGTGCTGTTTTTTCGGATGGTTCATTCTGCTATATTCCTAAGGGGGTTCGTTGCCCTATGGAGCTTTCGACCTATTTCCGTATTAATGCTTCGGGGACTGGGCAGTTTGAGCGTACGCTGATTGTGGCGGACGAGGGCTCTTATGTTAGCTACCTAGAGGGTTGTACTGCTCCTCAGCGTGATGAGAATCAGCTTCATGCTGCTATTGTCGAGATTGTGGTCGAGAAGGATGCGGAGGTTAAGTATTCTACCGTTCAGAACTGGTATCCGGGTGATGAAAATGGTGTTGGGGGTGTCTATAACTTTGTTACTAAGCGTGGTATTTGCCGTGGTGATAATAGCAAGTTGAGTTGGACTCAGGTTGAGACAGGTTCGGCTATTACTTGGAAATATCCTTCTTGTATTCTCAAAGGCGATAATAGTGTTGGGGAGTTCTATTCGGTGGCTTTGACCAAGGGTTATCAACAGGCCGATACGGGTACTAAGATGATCCATTTGGGTAAGAATAGCCGTTCTCGTATTGTTAGCAAGGGGATCTCGGCAGGACGGAGTACTAACTCTTATCGTGGATTGGTCAAAGTGCATAAGGCTGCTACGGGGTGTAAGAACTTTTCGCAGTGCGATTCACTTCTGATTGGCTCACAGTGTGCGGCACATACTTTCCCTTATATCGAATGTTCTAATACTTCTAGCGTTGTCGAGCATGAGGCTACCACCTCGAAGATTGGTCAAGATCAGCTCTTCTACTGCAATCAACGTGGTATTTCGACCGAACAGGCCGTTGGGTTGATTGTCAATGGCTATGCCAAGGAGGTGCTGGGGAAACTCCCTATGGAGTTTGCTATGGAGGCTCAGAAACTTTTGGCTCTTTCGTTGGAATGGAGCGTTGGTTAATAAAATTTAACAAGAAAAAATGGATTTATCAAAAGCACATTTAGCCCAACTGTTGGGCAAAGAATATAAGATGGCAATTTTGCCTTGGGGGGCTTTAGAACCTCATAATTTGCATTTGCCTTATGCTACCGATGCTCTGCTTTCTCAGGCTATTGCCAATGAGGCGGTCAGTAAGAGTGGTCGGGATGTTTTGGTTTTGCCTCCTATTTGGTTGGGGCAGCAGAACCCCGGGCAGTATGATTACCCGGGGTGTATTCATACTAAGATCGAGACCCATAAAGCTATTTTGACCGATGTTGTTCGTTCGCTTTTGCATCAGGGTTTTCATTCACTTTTGATTATCAATGGTCATGGCGGCAACTCTTTCAAGGGTCTTATTCGTGATTTGGCTTTTGACTTTCCTGAGTTTAAGATCTATTCGACCGAGTGGTATACTATTGTTCCTATGCAGGGATATTTTGATGATGGGGGTGACCATGCAGGTGAGCAGGAGACTTCGGTGGGGATGCACTATTTCCCTGAGTTGGTGGATTTGAGTGTGGCTGGTGATGGTAAGTCAAAGCCTCAGACCATTCCTTCACTCAAAGCAAAAACAGCTTGGATTCCACGCAACTGGCGTGAGACCACAGACGATACGGGTATCGGCTACCCAAAAACAAGCACTGCCGAAAAAGGGCGAGTCTATGCCCAGCAAGTAACAGATAAATTAGCACAGTTAATAAAAGAGATATGTTAGAGATAAAAAACCTACATGCCACGGTCGAGGGCAAAGAGATTCTACGGGGCATAAACCTTACGATCAATGCAGGTGAGGTTCATGCTATTATGGGGCCTAATGGTTCGGGCAAATCGACTCTTTCGTCGGTTTTGGCGGGTAACGAACGTTTTACGGTGACCTCGGGGTCGGTGGATTTTCGGGGTGAGGATCTTCTTGCGAAGTCTATTGAGCAACGTGCTACGGATGGTCTTTTCTTGGGATTTCAGTATCCTGTTGAGATTGCTGGGGTTTCGATTGTTAATTTCTTGAAACTCGCTATCTCGGAGCAACGCAAGGCTCGTGGCGAGAAGCCTCTTACGGCTGGGGAGTTCCTCAAACTTATGAAGGAGAAGGCTCAGATTGTGGAGTTGGGCGATAAACTTATGAACCGTGCGGTGAACGAGGGTTTTTCGGGTGGCGAGAAGAAGCGTAATGAGATTTTCCAGATGGCTATGCTTGATCCTAAGCTTTCGATTTTGGATGAGACCGATAGTGGTTTGGATATTGATGCACTTCGTATTGTTGCCACTGGGGTTCAGAAGCTTCGTCGTTCGGACAATGCAACAATTGTTATCACCCACTACCAACGCCTTTTGGATTATATTATCCCTGATTTTGTTCATGTCCTTTATAATGGACGTATTATCCATTCGGGGGGTAAAGATCTAGCCCTGAAACTCGAAGAGCAAGGCTACGATTGGTTGATCGAACAACATAAATAGAAACCAAACCAACATACCCAAATGAAATATAGATACTGCGGAAAGAGTGGATTACTCATGCCTGAGCTATCGCTAGGCTTGTGGCACAACTTTGGCGAGGAGGATGACTACTCGAAGGCTAAAGATATTATCTGGAGTGCCTTTGATAATGGTATTACACAGTTCGATTTGGCCAATAACTATGGACCTCCGGCTGGGGCTGCCGAATTGACTTTTGGACGGGTTCTCAGGGATGGTCTTTCGGCTCATCGCCATCAGATGATTGTTACCTCTAAGGCTGGTCACTTGATGTGGGAAGGGGTGTATGGTGATTGGGCTTCTCGCAAACATATTATCACTAGTTGCGATCAGAGTCTAAAGCGCATGGGGCTGGATTATGTGGATATTTTTTATAGCCACCGCTATGACCCAAATACTCCACTAGAGGAGACTATGGGTGCGCTGGATTTCCTTGTGAAATCGGGACGTGCTTTGTATGTGGGGCTGTCGAAATATCCAGTGGATAAGATGCGTGAGGCGGTGGCAATCCTTCGTGAGCTGAAAACTCCGGTGATTGTCGATCAATTGCGCTATTCGCTGCTGTGTCGTGAACCCGAAGTGGCTCATTTTGCTGCCAACGACGAGTTGGGGTTGGGTTGCGTAAGCTTCTCACCATTGGCTCAGGGGCAACTGACCGATCGCTACCTGAAAGGTATTCCATCGGACTCTCGTGCTGCCAAAGAGAGCGGATTCCTACAACGAGCGGAGGTCGAGCAAAATCACCAAAGAATCCTAGAGCTAAACCAAGAAGCTCTGGATCAGGGAATGACCCTATCAGAATATGCCATCAAATGGCAACTCACCGACCAACGCATCACAAGCGTAATCATAGGCGTAAGCCGCAAAGAACAGCTTATGCAAAACCTAAATGTTTTCAAATAAACAACACGATATGACTATATCAAAAGCAACGATAAAATCTGGCGAAGAGCTAACGCTGATCGACTACCTAACCCCCGAATCTACCCAAATAAGCAAACATTTTGAGTTGGAATCGGGAGCAAAGCTACTCTATATTCAGGTGAGTCGTACTCTCTCGGTGGGTAGCTCCGAGCTTACTTTTGATCTATCGCAAGGAGCTTCGCTAGAGATTAATACCGTGGATATTGACAACCAGCAGCTGACTCGTGAATTGCAGGTCAATCTCAATGGCGAAGCATCTACTGCCAAGATCGAAGGGCTCTATATCTCGGATCGAGCAGAGAGCGTGACCAATAATCTGAAGGTTAGCCATTTTGTGAGCAATTGCCAGAGTTCTCAGCTCTACAAGGGTATTGTGGGCGGAACATCTAGCTTCAATGGGCATATCTATATCGAACGTGATGCCCAGCAGAGTGTCGCCCTTCAAGAGAATCATAATATCCTTTTGCACGACGATGCAAAGGTCAAAACGCACCCTTGGCTCGAAATCTATGCCGACGATGTGAAGTGTAACCACGGTGCTACGGTGGGCAAGAACGACGATCAGGCGATCTATTATATGCGTCAACGTGGTATCTCAGAGCCTCAGGCCAAATGGCTGCTGATGCAGGGATTTGTCGAGCAGTGTGTGGCAGAATCGTCAGAGCATGAGCAGATCGTCGAGATGATACAACAGAGATTAGAAAAGTTACAATAAGAATCATATAGAGACCCTCATGATGTTTGATATAGAAAAAATACGAGAGCAGTTCCCGATACTCTCACGCAAGGTCAATGGCAAAGAGTTGATCTATTTGGATAGTGCGGCTACTTCTCAGAAGCCTCAAAGGGTGATAGATCGTATTGCGAGGATCTATCAAAGCAGTAATGCTAATATTCATCGTGGGATTCATACCTTGGCCGAAGAGTGCACTTGGGAGTATGAACAGGCACGTGAGAAGGTGGCTCGGACGATTAATGCTCGATCGACTCGTGAGGTTGTTTTCACCTCGGGGGCTACCGCTTCGATCAATACGGTGGCTTATAGTTTTGCGCTGAAATATTTTTCGGCAGGTGATAATATGGTGGTCACAGAGATGGAGCACCACTCTAATATTGTTCCTTGGCAGTTGATGTGTGAGCGTTATGGTGTGGAGCTTAGGGTTTTGCCTTTTTCGGATGAGGGGGATTTGCGGTTAGATCTGCTTGGTTCGCTTTTGGATGAGCGTACACGGATGGTTGCTGTGACCCATACCTCTAATGTTTTGGGGACTAATAATGATGTGAAATCCATCGCTGAGATTGTTCGCCAGAGTTGCGATGCTCGGGTGTTGATTGATGGTTGTCAGGGTATTGTGCATAACGAGGTTGATGTTCAGGCGTTGGGCGTTGATTTCTATGCTTTTTCGGGGCACAAGATCTATGCTCCTACGGGCAATGGTGTTCTTTGGGCTCGTGAAG
>JAWXTL010000086.1:0-6366 GCA_044433565.1 Rikenellaceae bacterium
TTGTGCTGCTTTAGTAGCACGGGGCTCCCGACGGGGGGAGCCGTCCGCCCCGTAGATTTTTCTGGCGAAAAATCCGCTATCGCAATTCGGATTTACTACTTTAGAAGATCTTGATTGTTCTGGGACACTCGGGTCTTTTCTGGGACTCTTGCTGGGTCATGTGCAGCTATCGCAATTGGAAAATCCTACGCTATAATTTAGCCCATTATCCACTTCCCAACGGTCTTGATCCTAAGAATCAATGCCACAAATGCCCATGTTACCAAAAGCAACATTATAGAACAAATTATCATCTTGAGCATGGTGTGTATCTCCATCGACTCCACCAACATATAACATGGCCCCAAGAATAGATAATGCGACATCCATATACCAAAGGTAGCTACCGAGAGACTCTTGAGTATGCTCTTTGTTCGCTCACTGCGAATTTTGATCCGCTGTACCAAGACAAAGATTGGCAGTGTCAACATCAACACATTTGGAGTGCAATAGGTATAGAATAGCTCTACCATCTCGACCGTTTGACCAGGTATGGCTGTTATGCTCTTGAATCCAAAGAACGTGATACAGTAACCCACCACGAACATTGGTATAAAGACCAGTGCCATTTTGGCGTTGCTCCATTTGATTGGATTGTGATAGAGGTAGTAGCCCAACAAAAGATAACCATTAAACCCTGCAAATGAGTAGAGCATACCAAATTCATTCCATGAGCAGACACCCCATAGATCCGAAATCACATATTGACGAAGATATGGGATAAACAGCGAGGCGAACCATAGCCCTAGGAATATGTGTTGCTCCTTTTTGGTCGACGACTTGACCCAAGCCGAGAAGAACGGAAGGTAGAGATAAATACCAATCAACAAAAAGACATACCACATCTGAACAGCAAAATAAGAGAACGTCAGAGGGATCATGGCAATATTGTGCAGTGCATCACCCAACTCCTGAGAAGGTGTAACCCATGCAAAAAACTCATTGATAATCGCAGGGTCAATTCCTAGCAAACCTGTGATCCAAGGGAATAGATTATAGATCACCGACCAAACCAAAAAAGGAACAACCAGTCGCATCAACCGTTTGCGATAGAATTGCGAGATTTCCATCTTTACGGGCAACAGCAAAATACCCGTCACCATAACAAACAGAGGGATTGCTGGGCGCATAAACGAGCCATAGAAGCTGCCCCATAGGTTATACCATGGCAGGGAGCGTTCCTCGGGGGTTACATTGTCGGTGCAGTGTACCGCAATCATCATAAAGATAGCGATCACCTTGATTAGGTCGATCCACGCACTTCGTTCTTTGAGAGTAGAATTAGTCATAATGTTTTTGGTCTATGTAATTAGTCTTGGTTGGGCAGTTCGAGATCAATCTCTAAGCAAAATCTCGACCCACTGACAAAGGTATGTTATTAAAATGGAGAAAGATTTGATATAGATTAAAAAAATGCAAGTTGCCCTGAAGGATTGATTTTTTTTGAGAGGCTTACAGTTTTTTTTATTACCTTTGTCTGGTGTTAAGTGTAATGTTTGACTTAATCTGAAATTTAATAACTACCCTATGAAAAAATTAATACTATTGATCGTTCTTGCTCTATCGACCTCGGCTGTTATGGCTCAGAGCTTTTATTATGGTCCAACCCTTGGAGCCAACCTCTCTACTCTCACCAAACAGAGTTACTCTCAAACTTGCTTCCGTGGCAATATTGGTGCGCAGGTGGGATATAATCTGACCAATATCATTGCTCTTCATGGCGAGGTGCAATACTCTTGGCAGGGGACAGGCTACAATAAATCGGATGTGAAGACTCTGCTTAATTACCTTAAAGTGCCTATTTTGGGACGTTTGTCGGTGGTCGAGAACTTCTCGGTCGAGGCTGGTCTTTCGTTCAACTTTTTGATGAGCTCGAAGCTCAAAAACTATGTTGCAGGAGAATCGGTTGAGAGTACTACCTATGCCGGAATTGATGCTCAGGCTCGCAAATTTGACCTTTCGGTGCCTGTTGGCGTGAGCTATCTCTTCTTTGATCGCTTGGAGTTGGGGCTTAGATACGATGTTTCGCTGTGTCGTGTTTGGGTTGACTCCTCTAATAAGTCTAAAAATTCAAACCTTGCGATCGCTCTGCGTTATAGATTGTAAGAATATAACCCAAAACCATACCAATGAAAAAATTACTACTATCACTACTACTAGTGAGCACCTCTGTGGGATTTTCCGCAGCTCAAGATCACCCAGGAGAAGGGTGGAAACTCGAATGGCAAGACGAATTTGATGGTCGCAAGATCAACGAAGATAACTGGGAGAAGATCCCTCGTGGTCGTGCCGATTGGATGAACTATATGGCTCCGTACAAGGAGTTGTTCTCGGTCAAAAATGGCATTCTGACTCTTCGTGGTATCGAGAATACCCGCTACAAAAAAGATACTGCTCAGTATCTCACTGGTGGTGTCTATACCAAAGGCAAAAAGGGTTTCAATAATGGACGTATCGAGATCTATGCTAAGTTGGATAATGGTCGTGGCTTTTGGCCAGCGATTTGGATGTTGCCCGTGACTCGTGGTCGTTGGCCTGATGGTGGCGAGATTGATATTATGGAGCACCTTAACTTTGACTCTATTATCTATCAAACGATCCATACTCCTTATACCCTAAAACACAAACAGACCGAAAATCCTCGCAATAGCGGTGCTTCTCCTTTCCGATATGGTGATTGGAATCTCTATGCACTAGAGATGACTCCCGACTCTTTGCGTTTCTTTATCAATGATGTCAATACCTTTAACTATCCACGAGTGGAGACCGACATCGAGCAGCAATATCCATTCTCGGATGGAGATTTCTATCTTTTGATTGATGCTCAGTTGGGCGGTTCGTGGGTTGGTAAGGTCGATCCTGATGACCTTCCAGTCGAGATGCAGATCGACTGGGTGCGCTTCTATGTGCGAGAAGAATAATTTTTAGAACCTATGGCGATCCCTATGTTGATTCTTATGTCGATCTAGGTCGCCTTCTTTCATAGAGGTGTGAGGGGTGGAAGTGTCCTTTGCACCTTTTGAAATTAATATAAAAACAACCAATAACAGATGCAGTTTACAGCAGAAATTATAGCCCAATTCTTGGGTGGTCGGATCGAGGGCGATCCCTCAACAATGGTCTCGACGGTGGCAAAAATCGAGGAGGCAGCAGCAGATGCTCTTGTCTTTTTGAGTAATCCCAAATATGAACACTTCTTATATACCACCAAAGCCGGTATTGCTATCATCAATGAAGACCTTGAGCTTCGAGAGGCGGTTTCAACCACACTGATTCGTGTCGAGAATGCCTATGCTTCGTTTGCAAAACTTCTGGAGCTTTATGCTCAGAGTATGCCTCGCAAGAGTGGTATTCGCTCTTTGGCTTCGGTTCATGAATCGGCACAGGTGGGCGAGGATTGCTATGTGGGCGAATATGCAGTGGTAGATGAGGGTGTTACTATTGGCTCGGGATGTCAGATCTTCCCTCATGTCTATATTGGCGATGGGGCGGTGGTTGGCGATAATTGCACGATACATTCGGGGGTTAAGATCTATCAGGGTTGTGTGATTGGTCGTAATGTTGTGCTGCATAGTGGTGTTGTTGTTGGGGGTGATGGCTTTGGCTTTGCACCTAACGAGGATGGTACTTATCATAAGATTCCTCAGATTGGCAATGTGGTGATCGAGGATGATGTTGAGATTGGGGCTAATACTTGTGTTGACCGTGCTACTATGGGTTCGACGGTTGTTGGACGTGGGGTGAAACTAGATAATATGATCCAGTTGGGTCATAATGTCACGGTGGGTCATGATACTGTGATTGCCGCTCAGACTGGTGTAGCTGGATCGACAAAGATAGGCTCGAATGCTATTATTGGTGGTCAGGTTGGTTTTGCGGGGCATATTACCGTTGTCGATGGAACTATTATTGGTTCGCAGTCGGGGGTTACCAATAGTGTTAAGAAACAGGGCGAGGTGTTGTTTGGCACTCCTGCTATTAATAGTACTATGAGCCATCGTATCTCTTTGCTTTCTCGTCGTTTGCCCGATATGCAGCGTCAGCTTCAGCAGCTCACTCGTCAGATGAAGGAGCTAACCTCTGGGGAATAATTTTTTTTCTAGGGAAATAGATCTATGGCAATCAAACGGCTCACGTTGGAGCAGAAGATAATCGAGAATATTGACTCTAGCCTCTCTCGTGGATGCTGCTCGGCTATGGAGGGGCGGCGTATTATTGGTATTGACCCCGGAACTAATGTTTTGGGGTATGCTGTTGTTGAGGTTGAGGGTGGTGAGCTTCGGGTTTTGGTTTTTGGGGTTCTCTCTTTGGCTAAGTATTCGGATCATTATAAGAAGTTGTCTCGTATTTTTAGTCGTTTGTCTTCGGTGGTCGAGGCTTATCATCCCGATGAGATGGCTTTGGAGGCTCCTTTTTTTGGGAAGAATGTACAGAGTATGTTGAAGTTGGGACGTGCTCAGGGGGTTGCTATGAGTGTTGCTTTGAGTCGGGGGATTGATGTTTTTGAGTATGCTCCCACTCGTGTTAAGCAGTCGGTTGCTGGACAGGGTGGGGCATCAAAGGAGCAGGTTGCAGGTATTCTTTCACATCTTTTTGGTGTTGATACTTCGGATTCGCAGTTTGATGCTACGGATGCTTTGGCGGTGGCAGTATGTCATTATTTTACGCAGAGTCGCAAGATACTATTGTAAAAAGAGTTAGCAAAACGTAGGGGGCAGTGAAAATTACGTGGAGATATGGATTGTTCTCGGACGGCTGTCGGTGTGGCACGTGCTACGAAGTAGTACGGGGCTCCCGACGGGGGGAGCCGTCCGCCCCGTAGAGATTTCCCTTCTGGCGAAGGCAAATCTCCGCTGCCGCATTCGGAATATTATCATCCCCGAAGATATGTATTGTTCTCGGACGGCTGTCGGTGTGGCACGTGCTATGTATATAGTACGGGGCTCCCGACGGGGGGAGCCGTCCGCCCCGTAGATTTTTCTAACGAAAAATCCGCTATCGCAATTGAATAATTCTATCCCCGTAGAGATTTTACCTTGCGGCAAAATCTCAGCTGTCGCAACAGGAAAATCCCCTTCTACAAGACCAGATTCCAACCCATGCAGACAAATCCAAAAAATATTTCACCAAAAATAAACCATGGAACGAATGTTGTTAATAGTAAAGAATGTAAGAGTATTTCTAATTTGACCATGTAGGGTAATTTGATAATAATAAGAAAGTTAAAGTTGTCGAAAAATGAATTTATGCAAACATAAATAGTTAAAAGTGGAGAATCTGTTACGTGTAAATTAATGCTTTGTGTCAATGTGAAATCGCAACGGAATAAAATATTATTTGATTAATACAATAAAATTGGTAACCCTTCGTTAGAATGGTGTTGTCTCCCTTGGGCAACAAATAATTAACTAAATTAAAAACATAGAAATGACTGGTTGGCAAAGATTAGAAAAAGTAGTAAAAGAAATGACTGATTGGCAAAGATTAGAAAAAGTAGTAAAATGGAGTGGTATGTCAACCAACCGATTCGCAATGAACATTGGGCTTAAACGCTCCGAGAACCTCTATCAAATCAAAAGAGGTAACTTCGGAATTAGTAAAGAACTCGCTCGATTGATCTGGATTAAATATCCAACAATAAGCCTCCTATGGCTTTTGACGGGCGAAGGAGAGATGTTCGAGGGCGACGGATCGGCTGATTCTCAGAGCGAGGTTATCAAAAACCTTGATGGTGCAGTGCCATTCTATAATATGGATGCACAACAACTACTACAACGTGATATGTCAGAGCTAGAGCCACAACACTATTTGGTGCTGCCCCTTTCGCCAGGATGTGACTTTGCGGCAAAATGTAGTGGGAACTCGATGAGCCCACTAATAGTAGCAGGATCTACTATAGTATTAAAGCAAACTAGCGTAGAGGGAATCCTTCCGGGTGAAGCCTATTTGGTCAGTACTCCTGAGTTTTCGGTGGTTCGTTTTGTGCGTACTGTCGAGAACAATCCAGATGCTTTGTTGTTGACTCCACGCAATACAACCGATTTTGATAGCATCTCAATATCGAAGAATAAGGTGGATAGTATCTATACAGTGAAAGCAGTGATAAATTACACTGGATTTTAGTGATATTGTAAGTTGTTGAGATATAGTGATTTGACAAATAAGGGCGAAAAAAAGTGAAAAATAATTGCCAAAATATTTGGAAAATAAGAAGAGAGCACATATCTTTGCACTCCGTAAAGGTTACTCAACTAGAGTTTCACACTTACAAGGTCAAACGCCGATGTAGCTCAGTTGGCCAGAGCAGCTGATTTGTAATCAGCTGGT
>JAWXTL010000087.1:0-6221 GCA_044433565.1 Rikenellaceae bacterium
TACGTTTTGCAATACTACCAAGGTGCACTCAACTACTACGACATCTTTATCCAACACGACGATGCTCAGGCAATAGGTCACGTAGGACGTTGGGGTATGGTGCGCAACAACTCATACACCATGAGCATCTCTGGTATCTCGCAAGAGGGTCTACCATATATTCCAGATCCAACCGACCCTGAGATCGTTGACCCAGAGAATCAAGATCCAACCAATCCAGAACCAGCAGATCAGCTAAATGCCTATATCTCGGTTACCATTTCGGTGAACCCATGGGTTCTATGGTACCAAGAGTCTGTACTTCAATAATAGTTTAGAAAATCTATATCAGGTGGTCAGCCAACGTATCGAGTGTGATGCGACTAGGTATTCTTTATCAACCGTTTGTCACTTTTCCTAGAACATTGCGAATCGTTGCACTGGTTGACTACCTTAATTCAAAAAAAAGATGGTGAAAAAATTAGTATTAAATATAAGTCTGTTTCTGCTTGTTATTCAAGTCTTTGTTTCGTGTAATATCAAGGAGGATATGAGTGATTGTCCGGGTTCTATAATTCTCGACTACTCGGCATATTCTGATGTGATATTAGATGAAATAGAGTCTCAAACAGAGGTGGATATCTTTGTATTTGATAATGATAGTATATGTGTTGAGATATATACATTCACCTATGGAGATCTCGAAGCTATGGGGTTTGAGTTCTCTGTGCCCATTGAGTATCGAGGGTATAATGCCACTGTGTGGCAGGGGCTAGAGAGTAGTAATTACACTAGCCGACGTATGGTTTTGGGCGAGAATTATAATAATTTCTATATGCGCTTGGTTCACAATAGCGAGTCGAATAGCTATACTAGTGTTCCTGACCCTATTTGGGCATCGCCGCTCGAACCTATTGACTATTGTGCTAAGATCACTCGTCATAGGATCTATATGACCCGTTTGCATACCAAAGTCGAGCTTAATATCCAACAGAAGCTATCGGACAATACGTTGATGGATTTGGATATGGAGGATTATTTGGTTACGATCGAGGCACATAATAATGTCTATCACACCGACTATACTATTGATGTCGAGGAGTCGGTAGATTTGGAATATAATAATATGACTGAGCTTGATAGTGGCAAAGATTTGGTTTGTGCTCGTGTTGGTACTCTTAGAACCGCTCCCGATATGGATTGCACGCTCTATATCGAGCCAAAAACATCTGAGGATAGCCGAATCGTGATTCAAGGGGCTAGTGAGTTGGATCTTATTGAATATATGTTGGCAACCAAGGGCGATAGTTCTCTTAGCGATCAGGAGTTTCTTGATCTAAATAAGATTTGGCAGATCAATGTTATCGTCCAGGAGCAGCAAGAGCCCCAGAGCGATGAGAATATCTATATTGCCTTGGGTATTAGTATTAATGGCTGGGTTATATGGTTTACAAGTAGTGAATTAAGTTAGAGTAAATGCAGATGAAAAAGTTACTTATATATATGTTGATACATCTAACCCTTTTGGCGGTTGGGTGTACTCGGGATGCTATCAGCCTCGAGGAGGTCGATACTGCGAAGGTTGTCATAACTATGAATGTTTATAACAACTCGGATGATGCTACTCGTGCGACATCTACCGATTTTGTTCAGGCGGGTATTTTGGGTAGTGGTGAGTATATTATTGACCGTTTGCGTGTTTATGTTTTTGCATCTGATGGAACGCTCGATAAGATGGAGCTTTATGATGGTTTGGGTACCGATCAGCTTATTGGGCAGCAGATTGAGGTTCCTAAGGATCTTAGCAAGGAGATCTATTTTGTTGCTAACGAGCCTAGTGAGCTTTCGTCGACACTCGCTCTGGTCACTTCGGCTGATGAGTTGAAGAACCTTTCGTTTACTATTGCCGATGCTATGAATAGGGGCTTTAATGCTGCATCAACATTCTCGTCCGATGATTTTTTGATTCCGATGACTGCGTTTTATGGTGTCGAGAATGCTATGTCTGATCTTAATATCCATGTTGGTCTTTCGAGAGCTGTGGCTCGGGTCGATTTATATTTGAATAAGGGCGATGATGCTACCTCTCGTAGCGTTGAGTTGAATGGCTCTTCTGTTTTTTCGACAGGTGGGGTGACTCGCACTTCTTCTTTGTTTGAGGGTGATTTGAGTAGTGTTAGCCCTACCCAGAGTCTTAGTGTTGCTTCATCTGATGTGACTATATCTACTGATTCTCGGCAGCGTCTCTTTTCGTTCTATACAGCCGAGCGTACTTATGACTATACCGATGCTACGACCAATATTACTATCGAGGTTGATGGACTTGTTGAGGCTGGTGAGCGTGTTGGCACCAAAAGCGTAACTTTGGGCGATGGTGGTACTCTCACGGAGATTAATCGTAATCATATCTACCAAATCAATGCCACTTATAATGGGACAGAGATCGTTGCCGATGGTTTTGAGATCATAGATTGGGAGGATGTTGAGGTTGATGGCGAGATCGAGGGGGTTATGGTGGCTGTCGATAGTGAGGTGGCTATGGATTGGTTGCGCAATGGTAATAGCTATACCTCTAAGACTATCTCTTTTGGTAGTAACAAAGCCATTTCGTTCTATTTGCCTGTTATTACAAGTTCCCAGAGTGATCCTACTCCCGAATATGAGTTTACACTTTTTGAGTTCGAGGATATGAGTGCTGGGCAGTCTTATGATCTTCGAGAGATTGGTTTGACTAATAATTATATCTTTGCTACTAGTTGGATCCAGAGTGCTACTATTCATTTCACCTCTGCGCAATCGGGGTATATCGAGTTTGTTTATGCTCCTGTCAGGGTGAGTTATAAGATCCAGAGCTATCCTATTCGGATCAAAAGTGACAATGTGACCAAACAGATGAAGGCGGTCTATGACAATGGTTATATTCCCTCTTCTATGCTTTCGGATGATTGGGCTAAGCGTGCTCCTGGTGGGGTTGTTTTTGCCAAACGTGGTGAGGCTAACCACCCTGTTACTACCCCCGAGATTCTCTATTGTGATGATGATGGATACTATCGTGGCGAGTATCAAACAACGGCAGAGGAGGCGTCGGAGTATTGTGCTGAGCGGTTTGGTGATGGTTGGTATGCTCCTTCTTATTCTGATATGCAGGAGATTGCCTCTTGGTTTGATATGTTGGGTGTCTCTTATCGGTTCCAGAATAATGGTAGTGCCGAGGGTTCGGGTGAGCTAACGGAGTCTCGCTATTGGACAAGCTCGGCAAGTAGTGAGTATCAGGGGTGGTATTGGACTGCTGATTTTATGTCACGAGACTATATGATCGAGGGCTTGATGGAACGGCGTGATGGCTCCGAAAACTATTTTGTACGCTGTGTTATGGATTTAGAATAATTATGAACTATGAACTACAAATTATTACTTGCATTTTGGCTGCTGATTGTTGTTGGGTGTACTAAAGATCCAAACCTTGAGCCTTATACTCCTAACCCGGAGCAGATGTTTACTCTTTCGATTGAATCATTTTCTGATCAAGTGATTGCTTCTACTCGTACCTCCACTAGTGATATTTCTATTGATCGGGGTTATATATTCTTTTATAATAGTTCGGATGGTTCGTTCAAGGGGTGTGAGTCTATTGAGGAGTTGTCTTTTTCTCAGAGTGGTTCGACTCTCTCTTTTGAGACGGGGACAGAATATTCTACCGAAGATAAGATAATAGCTATTTTCAATTATGATCTGAGTGCTGATCTGCCTTCGGACTTTAGCGAGGTCACTAGCGAGAATCTTAATTCGTATTTCCCTATTAGTGGTGAATATTTGGCTGAAATCGAGGCCGAGATGAATAGCGGAGAGTACACTTTGGGTATGCCTATGTATCTTAATGATTTCACCGATAGCGATCGAGCTACACGTGAGGTTTATCGTTCGGTTGCTCGTTTGGAGTTGTTTATCAAGCAGGGGCTTACTATTGACCATGATAGCCATACTCACTCGATTGGGGCTGCTGATTTGGAGTTTGCTTTGGTCAATGCTTCGTCTGTGGGGTCTGTTGGTGTTGGTTTGGGGTCATACCCGACAGAGGATTGTTTTGATTGCTATAATTTTGATGGTAATTTCCCTTACTCTTTGACCGAATATAGCACCGATGCTGATGATACAAATAATAAGGTCTATCTTCAGGCGTTCCCTTATGCAACACTTTCGGTTGCAGGTGCAGAACTTAGCTCTACGGCATATAGCTCTCAGCGGTTTGCTCTTATTCTCAAACATAGAGATGCGAATATTTATACTGGTTCTGATGAGTCTCGTTACTATAAACTGAACCTTTTGGATAAGGTCACCTCCACCTATTTTGATGTTCAGAGTAACCACTCCTATCGAGTTGTTATTACCGATGTTAATAGTCGTGGTTATACAACTATTGAGGAGGCTTATGAGATGCCACCTAGCAATATTGAGTATGAGATTTATGATGATAAGGGTGGTTTGACCTATTCTAATGGTCAGTATGCTATTAGTATGGATGAGATTTTGAGCTATGATGAGATTTTGGTTTATAGCTCCAATGAGACCACTTTGGAATTTAATAATATTCGCTATGTTTTGCCTGATGGCGGACAGATGGTCAGTAGTGATTTTATTACCAATGAGGTGATTTTTAATGTTCTGAGCGACTCAGATGGGTTGATTACTAGTACCACTAGCGATTTTACGTTTGATGCCGATGGTCAAAGTACTCTTACTGATGAGGGGCAGTCGATCACCGTAACCCTCTCGGGCGAGGGTGAGTGTACTATTGCTCTTAGGATACGATTGGGTAATTTGGAGATGGGGCGTGACGAGATCACGATCAAGAAGGTGGCTACCAATGGCGATGGCGATGGCTCTTTCGATGCCCACCCTAACCATTTTGAGCTTGTGGATCAGGAGTTTGTCGAGGGAAGTTGGCAGAGCGATGATATTGATTTTGGGGCTCGGGCATCGTCCTCTTCTATCGAGGGCGAGACCGATGGCGGAACGGTAATCTATATGGGCGAGAATGTTACACCTACTGGATATAGGACTATGGATGGTTATGTTAGTGGCGAATCTGCTATCAACTCCTATCCAGTCTTTTCGCCAAAGACTCGCAAAGGGTATTATTCCTATCTCGATTCTGAGGGTGAGACTCGCAAGGTGATGATCCAACTCGATCAATTGGCTCCTTTCTATTTGGGTCACTTTGGTAGTACGGCAACAGGTTCTAGCCTTTACCACTACAATGGTTTGGTCTGCGAGAAGATCGAAGAGATAGAATATACGGATTGGGAAGGCGATCATCTAACTGGTGGAGTCGAGATGTGGGCAGAGGCGCAAAAGACCTACTATACTGGAACTATTTGGGGTGACTATCTAGGTTTGGGTAATCGTTATCATAACCTTGTGGATGGTCGAGATATTACTCAAAATATTGTCGAAAACAATACATTGAGTCCTTTGCCAACGGCTGCACGTTATTGCTATATGAAGAATGATATCAATGGTAATGGGGTGATTGAGATTGATGAGCCAATTGTTTGGTATCTACCTGCGCAGAACCAAGCGTTGGCTATGTGGATCAATATGAATGTGTTTGATACTGATATTGATCTCTATAAGCTTCAGAACCAAGAGGGTGATGATCGTACCTACTATTGGACTTGTTCCGAGGTCGATAATGTCTATGATTATACTTGGACTCAGCCTTCGATATTCTCTAGTTATGCCATTGCTTTTAATATGCTAGAGGGTCAATCTGATAATGAGATCAAGGATAACACTTGGTCGGCAGGTCAGTGTCATATACGATGTGTGCGAGGTTTAGATTAAAAATGATATAGATATGAAAAAGATACTACTTATAATTTTGGCAATAATGCCACTACGGGGTTGGGCGCAACGTATGGAGGTTTATACCTATAAAGGCTTTGAATACCTTGCTTTGTATAGCTATGGTCTTCAACGAGAGGTTGTGAAGACTAATTCTCAGATGCGAGAGGCTCAAACCAATGGCGATGGTACGGGTATCGTCAAGCGACACCATACCACTAAAGGTCTTGATGAGAGGATCGGAGATCAGGGCTATAACGTAAATGATAAGTTGACCTTTGCTTTTATTGTTGCACCTTATAATGTTGATATACATGGTGATCCTACTTCTGATGCCGATGCTATTATGTCTTGGGCTGAGGCTTCGGGTTGGGATACCTCTCTTGATACGGGTGATG
>JAWXTL010000088.1:0-6218 GCA_044433565.1 Rikenellaceae bacterium
GGTAGAGTCTCTGTTGGGCGATATTTGTGAAGGGCGGCTTATGGAGTACCTTCTTAGCGATTTGGTTTATGACTCGCTGGATGTATCACGGATTGCACAATTGGTCGAGCAGCATTTGCCCCAAGGTCAGCTCTATTTCGATATTATCAAGATGATCGAAACTCGGGAGTCTCGGGATATTTATGATTTTCTTTTGGCGTATGTCTATGTGCGTGATATGTTGCCCGAGGAGGATGGTTTTAAATTGGCTATGACTCTTGATTTCGTTGCCGATTATGGCTCGAAAGAAGAGAAAAAAATCGCACTGCGTTATCTTAATGAGCAGATCTCCCGCACTAATATATCCTCTCAGCGGATTATGTTGATGAATATAAAGTCTCGTTTCTAGTTTTCGGGGTTTGAATTAGCCCTTAGTCTAGGAGCTGTTTTTTTTGCTTGGGACTGAAATTTTCAAAAGATAATTATTACCTTTGAGGTTTGAAAAATATTGAATCCTAGAAATAGAGAAAACAGAATTAAAATATGAAAATTTCTTATAATTGGTTAAAAGAGTATATCAATTGTGATCTTACTCCACAGCAAATCGCTGATGTGCTGACAGATATAGGTCTTGAGGTTGAGGCTCTTGAAGAGGTCGAGGCCGTTCGTGGTGGTTTGAAGGGGCTTGTTGTTGCCGAGGTTTTGACTTGCGAGCGTCACCCCGATGCCGATAAACTTTCGGTTACTACGGTCAATAGCGGCTCGGAGATTCTTCAGGTGGTTTGTGGTGCTCCTAATGTTGCCTCTGGTCAGAAGGTTATTTTGGCTACGGTTGGTACTATGCTTTATCCTTCGGATGGGAGCGATGGTTTTAAGATCAAGAAGTCTAAGATTCGTGGATTGGAATCGGTGGGTATGTTGTGTGCCGAGGATGAGATTGGTGTGGGTGTTTCGCATGATGGCATTATGGTTTTGCCTTCGGATGCGGTGGTTGGTACTCCGGCTATCGAGATGTTTGACTTCGAGAATGATACTATTCTTGAGATTGGACTTACTCCTAACCGTGTTGATGCTGCTTCTCATTATGGGGTAGCTCGTGATTTGGCGGCTTATTTTGCTTCTAAGGGCGAGTCTGTGACGGCTTCTTTGGCTGATGTTTCGGACTTTGCAGTATCTAATAATGATCGCCCTGTGGAGGTTGTGGTTGAGAATACATCTAGTGCTCCTCGTTATATGGGGGTTACTGTTACGGGTCTTACTGTTGCCCCTTCTCCTGATTGGTTGAAGCAGCGTTTGATCTCTATTGGTATTAATCCTAAGAATAACTTGGTGGATATTACTAATTTTGTTCTTCATGAGTGTGGTCAGCCTCTTCATGCTTTTGATTTGGCTAAGGTTTCGGGTGATAAGATTGTTGTTCGTAATTGTGCCGAGGGGACTAAGTTCACAACTTTGGATGGTGTTGAGCGTTCTCTTTCTTCTGAGGATTTGATGATTTGTGATGGTGATAAGCCTATGTGTTTGGCTGGTGTTTTTGGGGGTGAAGATTCGGGTGTTAGCGATTCTACTACTGAGGTTTTTATTGAGAGTGCTTATTTTAACCCAGTCTCTATTCGTAAGAGTGCTAAACGTCATGGATTGTCGACCGATGCCTCTTTCCGCTATGAGCGTGGGGCGGATCCTAATATTGCTCCTTATGCTTTGATGCGTTGCGCTAGTTTGATGTGTGAGTTGGCTGGGGGTGTTGTCTCTTCAGAGGTTGTTGACCTTTATTCTGAGCCTGTTCTGCCTTTTACTTTTGCTTTTGATCCACAGCGTGTTAATCGTCTGATTGGCAAGGAGCTTCCTTTGGAGTTGATGGAGAATATTTTGCGTGGTTTGCAGATTGAGATTACTTCTCACGAGGATGGTATTTGGCAGTTGGCTGTTCCGGCCTATCGTGTCGATGTTCAGCGTGAGGTCGATGTTGTCGAGGATATTCTTCGTATCTATGGTTATAATAATATTGAGAATCCTTCTTCGGTTAAGTGTTCTATCTCTTATGATAATCGCCCAACTACCGAGCGGCTTGTGGGCATGGTCTCTGAGGTTTTGACCTCTATGGGCTCTACCGAGATTATGAGTAACTCTTTGACTCGTTCGGCTTATTATACTGATCTTAGCTCTTATCCTTTGGAGCGTTCGGTTCGTATTATCAACCCTCTCAGTGGGGATTTGGATGTTATGCGTCAGACTCTTTTGTTTAACTCTTTGGAGGCTATGCAGCTAAATATGGCTCGTCGTTCTTTTGATCTTTGTTTCTATGAGGTTGGCAAGTGCTATTGGATGGATGGCTGCAAGGCTGATGGTCTGAAGGCTTATCGAGAGGAGCAGCGTTTGGCTATTGCTTTGACTGGTTCTCAGATGGCTCAGAGCTGGAATGGCAAATCGGAGGCTTCTAATTTCTATACTCTTAAATCATTGGTCGAGCGTCTTTTGGATCGTTTGGGGGTTTCTCTCTATGAGGGTAGTTGGAATGCTTTGGATAGTGATCTTTATAGCGAGGGTGCTCAGTATGTTATGCGTGGTTCTAAGCTTTTTGAGATTGGCGTTGTTCGTTCTAAGATCTGCTCTTCGTTTGATGTTAAAGCTGCGGTTTATTATTTTGAGATGAATCTTGAGAAGTTGCAAAAGGTTGTTTCTACTGTTTCTGTTCGGGTTTCGGAGCTTAATAAGTTTCAGATTGTTCGTCGTGATTTGGCACTTTTGGTCGATGAGTCGGTTACTTTTGCTAAGTTGCGTGAGGCGGCTTTCCGTGCTGAGAAGAAGCTTCTTCGGTCGGTCTCTTTGTTTGATGTTTATCAGGGTGATAGGTTGCCTTTGGGTAAGAAGTCTTATGCTTTGGGTTTTGTTCTTGAGGACTCTACTCGCACTTTGACCGATAAGGATATTGAGCGATCTATGGCTAATATTTCGGCTGCACTATTTAAGAATACGGGTGCTGAGATTCGGGGATAGTTTCAAGGGTAGTCGGAAGATTTCGTGGATAAAACGTTGGGGTCGTTCTAATGAAGAAATTACCCCTTGCCAGGGGGTAATTTCTGGACAAAAGTTTTTGGTCGGATGGAGGCGCAAAATATTGTATAGCACTTATCAGAGGAATCTCCAATTGCGATAGCGGAGATTTTGCCGTAAGGTAAAATCTCTACGGGGCGGACGGCTCCCCCCGTCGGGAGCCCCGTAAACCTAAAGGCTCACGTGTCACACCGACAGCCGTCCGAGAACATTCCATATCTCTGAGGATCTGGGGTGGCTTTGCTAAGACACATTTTTTCATTTGATACTACTATTGTGGGTGTTGATTGATGTTTTAATACCAAAAATAGCTATTTATGGGTGTAATTTTACCTATAAATAGCTATTTTGATTTTGGGGCATAATACCGAACTTTGCAATGTAAGTTTAACCCAATAATAATGTATATAAAATTATGAAACAAACAATAGTAGTTTATGGTTCATCAACTGGAACTTGTGAATCAATCGCTCAAACAATCGCATCAAAATTAGGTGTTAATGCTATCGAGGTAACACAACTAACAACTGACGTGGTGGATCAATATCAAGCACTTATCCTTGGTACTTCGACTTGGGGTTATGGCGAGTTGCAGGATGATTGGTATGATGGGGTTTCGACTCTTAAAGGTGTTGATCTATCAGGCAAAACCATTGCTTTGTTCGGCTGTGGTGATGTTGAGTCTTATTGCGATACTTTCTGTGATGGTATCGGTTTGATCTATAATGATATTAAGGATAGCGGAGCTAAATTTGTGGGTGCAGTCTCTACTGACGGTTATTCGCATTCAGATTCGGCATCGGTGGTTGATGGTCAATTTGTTGGTCTGGCACTTGATGATATTAACGAGGATGACAAGACCGAGTCTCGTATTGATTCTTGGATTGAGTCTATTAAATCAGAATTGGAATAAGGATGGTCGTAGAGCAGTTGATGTACTCGCATGAGATGAAGTTGTTTTCAAATCATGTTTATGAGTTGAATAAGGGGATTCGGCATTTGGTTTTGCATACTTTGCCTAAGAAATTCGAGGAGATTACCACTAAGCGTCTTAGGAGTCAGAATATTGATTTTGCTATTCAGGAGGTTAATTCCCAGAAGATAAATCTCTATTTTGGCAAGAGTGAGTGCATTAATGCTATAAAACTTATTGTTTCACGACCTTTGAATTTGCTTACACCCGAGGAGGATTTTATTTTGGGCACTATGCTAGGTTATGATGTTTGTGCTCAGTGTGTTCGTTTTTGTAAGATGAAGGCGCAGAATTAGGCGTAATGGTTACATATTAGGCTGAACGTTTTGTAATTCATTTGTAAAGATATGGAATGTTCTCGGACGGCTGTCGGTGTGAACCGTAAGCCTTCAGGATTACGGGGCTCGGGGTGTGCGGGAGCCGTTCGCCCCGTAGAGATTTTACCTTGCGGAAAAATCTCCGCTATCGCAATTCGGAAATTCCTCTGCTCCAAATTAATGTTCAGGTTCTTTTATTTGTATTGCAAAGGGTGTTGATTATCTTAGCTGAGATAATCAACACCCTTTACCTTTGTATAGTCGGCGAGGGCTATAGAGTTTTGATCCAGTTGGCAAGTTTTGTTAATACCACCGTGTTGATGGTCTCCTCTATTTCGCCATATTCTGCTACCGAACCGCTTTCTGCTTTTTGCAGTAGGTGATTTAAACCTTCGTACTCGACCACTTCATATTGGTTGTTACCTCCGATTTCTAGGGCTGATTCGATAGCTTTGAGGTTGGTTTTTGCCTCTACTTGTCTGTCGATTGAGCCGTTTATTGCCAACACGGGGCATTTGATATTTTTGATTGTTGGGGTGGGGTCGAACTTTATGAAATTATACATCCACTCATTTGTCATCCTCTTGACTACATTTGCGATCTGCTCTTGGGCTACCTCTTTGTCGGTATTGGCTGGAGTTGAACCCTCGAGAACCTCTTTTATCTTCTCTGCTACTTCAGTGTTGAGTTCCTTAGACTCTAGGATAATATCGAATATCGCCCTGTTTAGAGCCTTTGCACTCTGAGCTTCGCTCTCACGAATCTCTATTTGATTGAGTTCGTAGTCGGTTTGATAGGTCAGAATCTCTGCCCCCCGAATACCGCACCCTGCCATCGAGATGATAAAATCGGGGGTTTTATACTCGCTCTCTCCTGCCAGAAGAAAGGCTATGAGACCACCCTCGCTGTGCCCTATAACTCCCACATGGCTGAAATCTCCTCTCTTGCGAAGGTGCTCCATTGCAGCTTCGGCATCGTAGGCTATTTCTTGGGTTGTTGCCTCTGCCTTTGCACTGCTGCTTTTGCCTACTGCTCTGTCGTCGAACCTTAGTACTGCTATTCCATTTCTTGATAGATAGTCGGCTATGACCCAGAACGGTTTGTGGTTGAAGATTTCTGAGTCTCTGTTTTGCGAACCCGAACCACTCACCAGAACAACAGCTGGTGTTTCTTCGTTGGTTTTGGGCGTTGTTAGTGTTCCCGATAGGGTATTTCCTTCGCTTTCGTTTGTGAATGTAACCTCCTCTATGTTATATGGGTATGGGGCTTTGGGGGTTTGAGGTCGATTTATCTTTGTTGTTTGTCCGTTTTCGGCTTTTGTCATAATCAATGGGAATTGCTTTCCCGATTGTGTGAATGTACCGCTTAGTTTTTCGTTATCAATGGTTGCTCTATATTGTGCACCAATCATTGTGAAGGTTGTGGTTAGGGTGTCATTTTCGATCGTGGTATTCGTGCAGGGTATTATAATGTTACCTTGGTCTACGGATATTAGTTTTGAGCTATATGTCTCTCCCTCTTGTTCTATCTCGATTACCAAACGTAGTGGTACGGTCGGGGTGACATTTAATTTCCCTTCCCATACTCCGACGGGATTTTGAGCCACTACGCTAAATGATAGTGTGAATGCTGTGATAATAGATAATATTTGTTTCATTTTATTTGTGAGTTGAGACCGTTGCAATGCGGCGATATTTTAAAGATAACGCAGTGTGCCCTTCAGTCGCATACTAAAGGTATGCTCCTTCAGATCCCCCTACGCCATCTTCAAAATCTCATCCACCTATCAACGCTCTGCGTAAGCAAAGCAAAACTTGCGTTTTGCAATGGTTTCAAGTTGGGTTATATGCGCATTGCTCCTATCGGCTAAAAAAGGGGTTAAAATTACTTTGACC
>JAWXTL010000089.1:0-6161 GCA_044433565.1 Rikenellaceae bacterium
TCATCGTGCTAGGAGTACTATCTACGTTCAATATTGCTCAAGCACAAGTGGCAAGAGAGATCGCCTCGTCGGATAGAACCTCGACCAACAGCGCAAATGCCGATGAGCTAAGCAAAGAGTATTACAAGCTAAAAAATAGCGAAAACATATCGAAAAGAGGAGAAAAACATTACTACGAAGGAGAGTCAAGATCGGCAATCCAATTCCCAGTAGGTGGAATCGGAACAGGATGTATCCAATACGACGGAGATGCCACTCCTCGCTTCTGGCAGATATTCAACAATATGACCCACGATGTCATAGACAATAGTTTTATGGCAATCAGAATCAAAACCCCAGAGGGGGTCACCATGCGCACACTACAATGCAAAGCAGTGGGTGAGATCCAAGGGATGAAGAGCGTAAGGGTCAGAGGAGAATTTCCTTTCATAGACTACATCTTCGAGGACGACCTGCCAGTGGAGGTAACCCTGCGCATCTACAACCCATTTATTCCGCTAAACCAGAAAGATTCGGGAATCCCAGCAGCATTCTACCAAGTAACCGTCGAGAGCCAAGTGGACTACCCAATCGAAGTAGACCTGTTGGCATCACAACAAAATGCCGTAGGATTCTCGAGGGTGCGTGAAAAAGAGATCACCGAAGATGAATCCTTTGCCCAAAGGTACCAAATATGCCTAAATAGAGAGTTGGTCGATGGCAACAAAAGTGATCTATATGGAGGAAATGTCAACAAAATAGTCCAAAGCGAAAAGGCTCTCTCGCTAATCATGGAATCAGACGAAATGCCAACCGAAGAGCACTACGGTCAAATGGCACTGATGATCCTAGGGAAAAACACCAAGAGCAGCTACACAGCCCAATACAAAAACCGAGATCAAATGGTCGAAAAGTTCAAAAAGACTGGAGAACTAGACAATAAGACAAAAAGCAATAAAAGCCCAAAAGGAATGACCCATAGCGGAGCACTAAGCACCAAAATAGAGCTAAAACCCAAAAGTAGCAAAACCATAAAACTAGCCCTAGCATGGTACTTCCCAAATGGAATGAACGGAGGAGTAGCAAAGAAATGGGACGCATGGGGCAACGGAAGATGGATAGGTGAGGGGAATCAATATGCAAACCATTGGGCAAATATCAACGAACTCTCGGAATATATCGTCGAAAACAATCAAAGATTATACTCCCAGTCAAAGCAATTCCAAAGATCATTCTACCAGAGCAATCTACCACTATGGCTGCTGGATCGCCTTGCCAATCAGCTATCAATACTCAAAAGCCGCACCATATTCCACGATAAATCGGGTTACGTAGGGCTATGGGAAGGGGCAGGAGCAGCCGACGGATCGTGTGCCGGAAACTGTAACCACGTATGGCACTATGCTCAGGCTCACGCAAGGCTATTCCCCGACTTTGCCAAGAACAATCGTGAGAGTTCGTATGGTTATATCAAAGAGGACGGACAGTTGTCATATCGTCACCCTGCGGGATCACCAGCATTCGACGGGCAATGTGGAGAGATCATAGCAACATATCGTGAGCACTTAATATCGAGCGACCAGAATTGGCTGCAAAGTCAATATCCAGCAATGAAAAAAGCAATGGAATATCTAATCCAAACATGGGACAACGACCGTGATGGATGGCTCAGTGGATCAATGCACACAACCTATGATTGTTCGATGAGCGGAAACCCATCATTTCTCGCCTCGCTATACCTGACAGCCCTGAGAGCAAGTGCCCAAATGGCAAAGATATGTCAAGATGCTGAATCCGAAAAACAATGGAGCGAGATAGCCCAGAAAGCCCATGAGAGACAAAACAAAGAGCTATGGAACGGAGAGTATTTTATCCAAATACCCGACACCCTATCCCCAGCAAATGACTACGCAAACGGCTGTCACACCGATCAGCTATTGGGGCAATGGTGGGCAAACCAACTAGGGCTAGGAGAACTATACGATAGCGACAAAATCGAATCGGCCACAAACGCAATCCTCGATCACAATTTCCAAGCTACACTCAAATACCACAAACAAGCACCACGATCATTCACACTAGTCGACGAGCCAGGATTAATAGTCACTACATGGAAGGATGGAGAACGCCCGAAAGGGGCACCTGGGTATTCGGACGAGGCATGGGCATCACACGAATACAACCTAGCGGCAATGCTAATCGAGCAAAATCAGATAGATGATGCACTTGCGGTGTTATATGCCGGATACAAACGTTATGACGGAAAACTAAGAGAGGGTTTCACCGACGCATGGGGAAATTTCGGCTTCACAGGAAATCCATTTGGCGACGACGAATGCGGACAATTCTACTCACGTTCACTATGCAATTGGTCGGTGTTACTAGCCATGCAGGGTTTCCAATACAACGGATCGGAGGCGCAGCTCAAATTCTCGCCAAAATGGAAACCCGAGAATCACACCTCTTTCTTTACAACAGCCCAAGGGTGGGGGAACTTCTCCCAAAGGGAGGGTCAAAACAGACAGATCAACACACTAGTGGTTGGCTATGGCACGGTCGAGCTAAAACAACTAGAGCTAGATAATCTATCGGGCGTAGCAGGTCAAAAAGTCAAGGTTCGTCTAAATCGAAAGATCATAAGCAGCCGAAGCCAGATAGATCAAAACACAATCATACTAGAGTTTGATGAGCTGACACTCAAAAAGCGAGACAAACTAACGATAGAATATTCTCACTAATCGAGAAACTAAAAACAAAAATTAGTACCTTTGGGGCTATGAAAAAGGTAAGAATAATAAAAGTCGGAGGGAATATAATCGACAACCCTCAAGCACTAGAGGCATTCCTTGGGGAGTTCGCCCAAGTCGAAGGTATGAAAATCTTAGTACACGGAGGTGGCAAAATAGCAACAGCCGTGGCAAAAGGTCTAGGAATCGAAGCCCAGATGATAGATGGTCGTAGGGTGACCGATGCGCCAATGTTGCGTGTGGTGACAATGGTCTATGCTGGATTAATCAACAAGGAGGTAGTGGTCAAACTACGTGGCGAGGGTTGTAATGCCATAGGTCTAACGGGAGCAGATGGAGGGTTGATCCAATCAA
This sequence comes from Rikenellaceae bacterium, assembly GCA_044433565.1. Taxonomy (GTDB): domain Bacteria; phylum Bacteroidota; class Bacteroidia; order Bacteroidales; family Rikenellaceae; genus Mucinivorans. Next base: position 3,081 of record JAWXTL010000089.1, read on the forward strand.
AAAAACGTTCGGCAACCCCGATCGACTTCGGATATGTGGGCGATCCAACAGAGGTAAACCTAGAGACAGCAACAACGCTACTCGAAGGAGGATTAGTGCCAATCATAGCACCTCTTACCCTAGGAGATGCCGAACTGTTAAACACCAATGCCGACACAGTAGCCCAAACCATAGCAACAGGATTGGCCGCCAAATATGAGGTAACACTAGAGTTTCGTTTCGAGAAAGCAGGGGTACTGCTAGACATTAACGATCCAAGTTCCTTGGTCAAGGAGATCACAGCCCAGAAATTTGAGGAGCTAAAACAGTGTGGCGCAGTGGCACAAGGAATGATTCCAAAGATCACAAATGCACTCCAAGCAGTAGAGCAAGGGGTCGAGAGTGTCTATATTGGGGGTACACTTGTATGCGCTACAAAATAACCAAATTCGACGAGTTAGACTCAACCAACAGCGAAGCCGCACGTGGCGATTATCGTCACGGAGATATTGTCACAGCCCAATGGCAAAGCCAAGGAAGGGGGCAAAGAGGAAATCGGTGGGTCTCGAAGGCGGGGGATAATTTGATGTTTAGCCTAGTCATCGAACCCAAAGAGATAACCGTCTACGAGCAATTTAGAGTATCGCTTTTGGCATCCCTATCAGCATCCGATGCAATCGGAGTTATGGGTGTCGAGTGCAAACTAAAATGGCCAAACGACCTATATGTAGGGGACAAGAAAATAGGAGGCATACTAATCGAGCACAATTCGATGGGTGAATATATTAGTCGTTCGATCATCGGTATTGGGATCAACGTCAATCAAGAAGAGTTCGATCGCAACCTGCCAAATCCAACATCATTGAGGTGTCACCAAACATCGCACTCAAATATAACTCCCTGCTCACTACTCGAAGAGTTCTGCAAAGCATTCACCCGAAGATACAGTCAATCACTCGAAGAGTTAAGTGAAGATTACAAAGCGAGGTTATGGAGAGCAACTGGCTGTCACCGTTTCAAAGACAAAGATGGCGAATTTACGGGGGAGATTTCTAATATAAACCCTTGCACAGGAGAGATTACACTTAGTCTTGGTGATTCCTCCAAGAGAAGTTACTTTTTCAAAGAAGTCGAGTTTATTCTTTAAGGCTTCTTGTATGGTGGAGGTGGACTTTTAGTTTAGAAAGTCTGGGCAGAGGAATTTCCAATTGCGATAGCGAGAATTTCCGCAAGGAAATTCAGCAGGGCGGACGCTCCCCCACGGGAGCCCTGCACTATTTCATAGCACAGGTCGCCCGAGCGTCCGAGAATAATCCATTTCTTTACCCTCTCGACAAGTGTTTTTGTATAAGGCATATCCATAAAAAAGGCGATGTTACCAAGAGTAACATCGCCTTTTTATAACGTAAGAACAATTAACTATTTCACTGGAGTATAACCGCTATCAGTATTCCAAAGCATAAAGCTCCAAATATCTGTCTGCTCATCAATAATCTTGCTCATAGGCTTACCAGCCCCATGACCAGCATTGCTATCAATACGAATCAAAGTAGGATTGTCACAGCTCTGTGCCGCCTGAAGTGTAGCCGCAAACTTAAACGAGTGTGCAGGAACAACACGGTCATCATGATCGGCCGTAGTAATCATAGTTGCAGGATAACAAGTCCCCTTATGAATATTATGAAGAGGAGAGTACTTATAAATATACTCAAACTCGTCAGCATAGTCCGAAGAGCCATACTCAACAGCCCAACCCCAACCAATAGTAAACTTATGGTAACGCAACATATCCAAAACACCAACCGCTGGGAAACAAACCGAATAGAGATCAGGACGCTGAACCATACAAGCTCCAACCAACAATCCACCATTAGAGCCACCAGCAATAGCCAACTTCTCTTTAGAGGTATATTTCTGAGCAATCAAATATTCGGCAGCACCAATAAAGTCGTCAAACACATTTTGCTTGTTTTCTTTCATACCACCCTGATGCCAAGCCTCACCATACTCGCTACCACCACGAATATTAGCCACAACATAAATACCACCTTGCTCCAAAAGTGCAATACGAGTAGCCGAGAAATTAGGAGTCATCGGAATACTAAATCCACCATAAGCATAAAGGTAAGTAGGATTTGAGCCATCTTTGACCATACCTTTTTTGTAGATAATAAACATAGGAACCTTCGTACCATCTTTCGAGGTAAAGAACTCCTGATCGACAACATACTGCGAAGGATCAAACGGAACTTTAGTCTCGCTATATAGAGTACTCTCGCCATTAGTAAGATCCAAAGTATAAGAGGTAGGAGGAACATTATAGCTAGAGAACGAATAAAAGACCTGAGTATCCTCTTTCTCGCCATCAAATCCCGAAGCAGTACCAATACCCGGAAGCTCGACCTCACGCACCAAACGACCATCATACTCATATTGATAAACACGTGAAGAGGCATCTTTCAGGTAGGTCAACATCAAATAGCCACCAGCCTTAGAGACACCCTTGAGCAAATCTGAGGTCTCGGCAACCACAACATCCACTTTAGATGGATTTTTGAGATCGACCTTAATCACCTGCCAATTCATAGCACCCTCGTTGCTCATCAAATAGAGATCATCGCCCTTAATATCAACAACCGAATACTCATGCTCAAAACCTGGGAAAAGAACCTTAAAGTCACCTTTATCGGCAATATTCTTATACAAAAGCTCAGTACCATAAGTACCCTCCGAACCATTAATCAACAACCACTTGCTATCTTTGGCAGTAATAGCCGCAAAATAACGCAAAGGATGCTGGGTATCCTCATAGATCAAAACATCTTGATCTTGGGTGGTACCCAGTTTATGGAAATAGACCTTCTGGTATTCATTTTTCTCGCTCAAAGCCGAACCAGATGGCTCATCATAACGAGAATAATAGAACCCATCGGCATCCGACCAAATAGCACCACTAAATTTCACCCATTCGATCAAATCGGGCATTAGCTCACGAGTGGCAACATCCATAACCTTGATCTCGACCCAATCCGAACCTGCTTTCGACACCGAATAAGCACAGTAGCGGTCATCATTACTAAAAGTAACACTACCCAACGCAAC
>JAWXTL010000090.1:0-6157 GCA_044433565.1 Rikenellaceae bacterium
CGTTTGTTATCAAACAGGTGGTTCTTATCACCCGATACCCCGGAGCATCGCCCACCCAAGTCGAAAGGCTAATCACCGAACCCATCGAACGTGAGGTGCAATCAATGGCCGGAGTCTATAAGATACGTAGTGATAGCTATCGAGAACTATCGAGAATCACCGTCGAACTAGACCCTGCAACCCCCGCCAACGAGATCCAACAAAAATGGGACGAACTACGACGCAAAACTCTCAATATCCAATCGCAACTTCCCTCGGGGGCTTCGACCATCAACGTAGGCGATGACTTTGGTGATCTCTATGGCATCTACTACGGGCTAACAGCCCAAGAGGGGTTCACCTACGAAGATCTTCGATATTGGGCGCAATTCCTCAAACGAGAGTTGACCACCATCGAGGGGGTGCAAAAAGTCGGGCTATATGGCGAACAGACCCAAGTGGTCAACCTCTTTATCAATCTTGAACGGTTGGCAAATCTTAGGATCTCGCCCGAGGTTTTGATCTCGACCATTGGCAGTCAGAACCAGCTTATCGGGTCGGGGTCTCGTACTTCGGATGGGATGAACCTCTCGATTGTGGGTAGCAGCACCTACCAGCGGCTTTCGGATATTCTCTCTCAGGTTCTTGTGGTGGGCGATCAGCGGATCACCATTGGAGATATAGCACGTGTGGAGTATGGTTATCTTGACCCCACGACCTCGTTGATGGAGGTCGATGGAGTGCGTGCGATTGGGGTGGGGATTTCGACCCTCTCGGGTTATGATGTTGTGCAGACAGGAGAGCGAGTACGACAAAGGGTCAAGGAGCTACAACCGCAGATCCCCGTGGGGATTGATCTTGTGCCGCTGTATCTCGAAGATGAGATTGCCGCACAGGCAAACAGTGGTTTTGTTTTGAACCTTGTGGAGTCGGTGGGTATTGTGATCGTGGTGATACTCTTGTTTATGGGATGGAGGGCAGGAGTCCTTATTGGCAGCTCGTTGATCTTTTCGATTGGGGGAACGCTCCTGATTATGTATTTCATCGGGGCAGGACTTAACCGCACCTCATTGGCTGGATTTATTATAGCCATGGGGATGTTGGTCGACAATGCTATTGTGGTGAGCGACAATGCTCGAATCTTGATTGCCCGAGGCACAGATCGTCGAGGGGCATTAATCCAAGGGGCAACCACTCCGCAATGGGGGCTACTGGGAGCAACGTTTATCGGAGTGGCTTCGTTCTTGCCCCTCTATCTAGCTCCTTCGGCAGTAGCCGAGATCGTGAAACCGCTCTTTACGGTTCTAGCAATCTCATTATCGCTGAGTTGGGTTTTAGCATTGACCCAAACCCCACTATTCGGAAATTTTATCCTACGCCAGAGCAACCCCGCAAACATCGACCGAGATCCCTACGCCTCTCGATTCTACAAAGCCTTCGAGTGGCTACTAAGACGATTGATAGCCCACCGCTGGTTGACACTAACGGGGATGGCGGTGCTACTAATCGGCTCAATAGTCCTTATGGGGCGAGCCCCCGAGAGCTTCTTCCCCAACCTAGACAAACCCTATTTTCGGGCAGATTGCTTCTTGCCCGACGGCTACAACATAGAGGAGTCACACCAACAAATAAGCCAATTATGCAATTACCTAAAGAGGCAACCCTCGGTCAAAAGAGTATCAATGACCGTAGGAGGATCGCCCCTGAGATACTACCTTGCGAGTACCTCTTTTGCCGCTAGAGCCAACGCAGGAAATATATTAATAGAACTCACAACCGAAGATTCGACAGCCTCGCTCGAAAGACGTTTTGCGATCTATGCCAAAGAGAATTTCCCCGATATGATCGTACGTAGTTCGCTATTCAAACTCTCACCAGCAGTCGAAGCCACAATCGAAATGGGATATATAGGCGAAAACATTGACACGCTAGTGATGTTAAGCCAAAGGGCAAAAGAGATAATGAGAGGGTGCCCGTTGGTGGGTGATATAAGGTCGGACTGGGGAAATCTAGTGCCCACAATAGATCCAAAATATTCACAAGCCCAAGGGCAGATCCTAGGAATCACAGCCCACCAAGTAGCCCAATACATCAAACTATCGACCACAGGGCTTACCCTAGGGGAGTTTCGCAAAGGAGACCTCTTTATGCCAATTCTGCTAAAAGATTCGAGAATCAACAACTTCAACCTAGCCAATATCGGCTCGACCCCCATTTTCGACAACCTAGGGGAGGTAGTTCCGCTGGATCAAGTGGTCGATTCGATAGCCATCGAGTATCAATACAGCCAAATCAAACGCTACAACCGTCAAAGAGTGATCCGTGCACAATGCGACCCACTGCTTGGGGCAAACGCCAAAGAGGCCTACTATCAGGTCTACAAGGCAGTTAGCGAAGGGATCACCCCACCCCAAGGTTATCAATTCAAAGTCTTTGGAGAACAAGAGAGCGAAGAGGAGTCGAACGAAGCATTAGCCCAGAATATGCCCCTAACCTTAGTGATTATCATAACCACACTACTGCTCCTATTTGGTTCGTACCGCAAACCAATAATAATCCTGATGATGATCCCCTTGATCCTAATAGGTGTGGTAATGGGACTCGCCATAACATCGAACACCCTAGACTTCTTCGCCCTATTGGGAGTATTAGGACTAGTGGGAATGAACATCAAAAATGCTGTGGTCTTGGTCGACCAAATAGCCCTAGAGGGAGAGGGACTAGAGGCGGTGATCCGTGCCACAAAATCGAGAGTCATACCAGTAGCTCTAGCCTCGGGAACAACAATACTAGGAATGATACCCCTGCTGCCCGATGCCCTATTTGCCTCGATGGCAGCAACCATAATGGGAGGGCTACTAGTGGCCAGTCTGCTAACAATCCTAGTACTTCCGGTGACCTACACCCTAATCATGAGAATACCAAATAGATGAAACACCCAGTTCTAATAATCACCACCCTACTACTCTCGCCCACGATCCAAGCCCAAGAGAGCATAACACAACAAGAGTACCGAGAACAGGTGCTCCAAACGAGCTATACCCTAAAGGCCACAATCCAAGAGAGAACAACCAAAGAGGAGTCGCTCAGGGCACAAAAAACAGCCGCTCTACCCACCCTAGCCCTTGCCCTGAGTGGCACATACCAAGAGCCAAACTACAACGGATACGAAAAACTAAATGGTGCAGCCGAGCTAACCCTATCGCAAACCATCTATAACGGAGGGGTCACCCGTGCCTTGACCCAATACCGAGAGATCGAAATCGAACAGGCCAACCAACAAATCCAAGTGCAATATTGGTCATTGATTCTCAAAGCCGACCAGAACTACTGGGACTACCAAGCAACCCTAGCCCAAATGGAAGTAGCGCAACGCTACATCCAGATTATCGACTCGCTAGAGAGGATAGTCGACGAGCGTTTCAGAGCAGGGTATGTCTCACGCACCGATCTACTGATGGTTCAAACTCGCCTATCACAGGCGCAAACAGCAGCAATCTCAGCCCAAGAGAGCCACCAAAAAGCCCGAGAAACCCTAATCGAAGAGGGAGGGTTAGAGACCACCGATCTTAGGCTGAGTGACCCCTTAACCCAAACACCCGATATTCCCAAAGCAACCCCACTCGATCAAGCATTAGAGCAACGCCCCGATTTCTTGGTCTACCAAACAGCCCGAAAGCTCCAAGAGCAGAATATAAAAATAACCCGAAACAGTTTCAACCCCAAAGTGTCGGTAGGGGTCAAGGGAACTGCACAGAACCAAAATATATCAATGCCCGAGGATCTCTTCTATCAAGGTTACCTCACCCTGCAAAGCACCCTTTTCCACTGGGGAGAGAGGCGAAAAAGCGTTGACCAAGCCAGATCAAGCCTCCGCAAAGCAGAATACCAACAACAGCAGAAGGAGAGTGACATATCATTGGAGCTAAAAACCAGTTACACAAGTTTGCAGGGAAGTTATAATCAGGTCGTGGTCAGCCAAGAGAATCTGGCGTTGGCAGAGGCGAACCTTCAGTTGAACACCTTTAGCTACACCGAAGGGAAGTCTCCGATTATAGATGTATTGTCGGCACAGATCGCATGGATTGATGCGTTTACTAGTACAATTTCGGCGAGTTATCAATATCATATTGCATTGAGTTATTATCAATATGTTACAGCCGCACCATAGAGTTTTTTTTGTGCAGAAAGGAATGTTCTCGGACGCTACGGGTGTCATGTGCTACGAAGTAGTGCAGGGCTCCCGTGGGGGGAGCGTCCGCCCTGCTGAATTTCCTTACGGAAATTCTCGCTATCGCAATTCGGAAATTCCTCTGACCAAACAACCTCACCAAAATAATAATCAACAAAAAAACAGCCAGAGAGCAAAAACTCTCTGGCTGTAAAAATATAAAACAGAAAACTGCACTCTAGCTATTCAAAATCTCTAGCATCTTAATAGCAGCATCCGTAACAGGAGTACCAGGCCCAAAGATCGCAGCAGCACCTGCCTCATAAAGCACACCATAGTCCTGATGAGGAATAACACCCCCAACAATAACAATAATATCCTCACGACCCAACTTCTTCAATTCGCCAACAATCTGAGGAACCAAAGTCTTGTGTCCTGCCGCCAAAGAAGAGACACCCACAACGTGAACATCATTTTCGACCGCCTGTTTTGCAGCCTCCTCTGGGGTCTGGAACAAAGGTCCCATATCGACATCAAATCCTATATCGGCATAACCAGTAGATACTACCTTAGCACCACGGTCATGACCATCTTGACCCAATTTAGCAATCATAATACGTGGGCGACGACCCTCACGCTTAGCAAATTCGTCGGCCATAGCCTGAGCTTCGGCAAATTTATCATTGTTTTTCACACTAGCAGAATATACGCCTGAAATTGTACGAATAGTAGCATTATAACGACCTACGATCACCTCACAAGCATCCGAGATCTCGCCCAAAGAAGCACGAACCTTAGCAGCCTCAACAGCCAATGCCAATAGGTTACCCTCACCGCCATTAACACAAGCGGTAATTGCCTCCAAAGCAGTTTTAACCTTAGCCTCATCACGGTTAGAACGAAGCTCATTAAGACGTTCGATCTGAGATAGACGAACAGCCGTGTTGTCAACGTCCAAAATGTCGATTGGATCTTCTTTCTCCAAACGATATTTGTTAAGACCCACGATAGTCTGCTCACCCGAGTCGATACGAGCCTGAGTACGTGCCGCAGCCTCCTCGATACGCATCTTAGGAACACCAGTCTCGATAGCAGCAGCCATACCACCTAGCTCTTCGACCTCCTCGATCAAAGCCCAAGCCTTGTGCATAATTTCGTTGGTTAGGCTCTCGATATAGTAAGAACCAGCCCAAGGGTCTACCGCCTTACAAACATTAGTCTCCTCTTGGATATAGATCTGAGTATTACGAGCAATACGAGCCGAGAAGTCTGTTGGAAGAGCAATAGCCTCGTCCAAAGCATTGGTATGCAAAGATTGAGTGTGACCCAGTGCCGCCGCCATAGCCTCAACACAAGTACGAGCAACATTATTAAAAGGATCTTGCTCAGTAAGCGACCAACCCGAAGTCTGAGAGTGAGTACGAAGTGCCAAAGATTTCTGGCTCTTAGGATTGAACTGCTTAACAATCTTAGCCCACAACATACGAGCCGCACGCATCTTAGCAATCTCCATAAAGTGGTTCATACCAATCGCCCAGAAGAAAGACAAGCGAGGAGCAAAAGAGTCAATGCTCATACCTGCATTCACACCAGCACGAAGATACTCCAAACCATCAGCCAAGGTATAAGCCAACTCAATATCGGCCGTAGCACCTGCCTCTTGCATATGGTAACCCGAGATAGAGATCGAGTTGAACTTAGGCATATTCTGTGAAGTATATTCAAAGATGTCAGCGATAACCTTCATAGAGAATTTAGGAGGGTAAATATAAGTATTACGAACCATAAACTCTTTAAGAATATCATTCTGGATAGTACCAGCTAGTTGGTCAAGAGTACAACCCTGCTCCTGACCTGCCACAATATAGAAAGCCAAAACAGGAAGTACCGCCCCGTTCATAGTCATCGAAACAGACATCTTATCCAATGGAATACCATCAAAGAGGACCTTCATATCCTCGACCGAGCAGATCGAAACACCCGCCTTACCTACGTCACCCACCACAC
>JAWXTL010000091.1:0-6108 GCA_044433565.1 Rikenellaceae bacterium
CCATAACCGTAAGTCCAACTGCAATCATAATAACAATTTGTCACCGTACCAGAATACATATATCCAACTATGCCTCCACCTGTACTATTAGCCATCAAACTTGAGCTTTTATAACAGTTGGTTACAACACCACCTTGGTTACATCCCACTATACCACCCACGCTACTTTTACCACTAATATAACCACTAATATCATAACAGTTGGTGATAGCACCAAAGTTCCAACCAACAATACCACCAATATATTCAGTACCAGTTACCCATGCATTATTGTAACAGTTGATAATTGTACCATTATTCACACCTGCTAGACCTCCAACATCTTTGAAGCCAGTAATATTACCCGAAATCGAAATATTCTTGACCACACCATAAGCCCCAACACAGCCAAACAGACCCAAGTTGCTTGAAGAGGATGCGTCGATATATAATCCCGAAATCGAGTATCCTCCACCATCAAATGTGCCCGAGAACAAGACAGAAGTAGACTTACCAATAGGTTCCCAGTTTCCTTCCGAAGAACTGCAAATCGCACTAAGATCAATATCGGCAGTAAGCAAACCATTGATCGAAGGTATAGCTATTCCGAAGGATGGGCCAGATACAGTAGCATCGCAGGTATTCGCATTTCCATTTACCAAATCGGCAAAAGCCTTCAGACCATATTCATTATGGATCAAATAGGTGTCGGTTGATGAATCATACTCCAAATCATAGGTATAGACCACTTCGACCGACGGATCGAGAACCGGATAACTATCAGTCACCTGAGCCCAACCATAAGCCTTGGTACTAGCGGACTGATTATAGGTATAAACTAGATTATTTAGGTCGACAACAAAATCAGCACTCTTCATCCTCTGGTCGCTTACCTCCTCAGCACAATCATCGCTTGAAGAGTCTAGCTCTAGGTAATAACAATTTGTAACCGTTGTCATCAATAAACCAGAGGAATATTTTCTAGTCCCCAATATACTACCAACATTATCACCACCCGAGACCTCTGCGCTATTATAGCAAATGGATATTGTACCTAAATTGTCACCATACCCCACTATTCCCCCAACATTGTCACTCGAAGAGGAGATCTCTCCTCTATTATAGCAGTTGGTGACATTACAATAAGAACTATAACCAACTATACCCCCAACATTGCTACCCGAAGACGATACCTCTCGACTATTATAGCAGTTAATAATAGAGCCATACGAGTTAAACGCCAAGACATAACCCAAAATACCACCAAGATTACCACCATCGCCAGATGATACCAATGCCTTATTATAACAATTCTCGATAGTAACTGGTCCAAAACCATATCCCACAATACCACCAACATTCTTCGTGCCCGAGATAACACCAGTCACACCAAGATTCTTGATCGTCGCCCCATAGACATAGCCAAAGAGTCCCGCATACCCACCTGCTTCATCAACATATAGCCCCGAAACCTCATAACCCCCACCATCGAATGTACCACGGAAACTCACTTCTTCACTATTGCCAATTGGTGTAAATTTATTTTCCGCCTTCTCAAAATAAGTAGAATCGGTACCATACCTCCAAGCAGGGTCATCAAACCCCAAATCAATAGAAGTAGTCATAATAAAGTATTCGCCCGAATACTGATTACCTGCATTGACATTGGTCGAGAGTTGGCGCAACTGATCGGCATTAGAGATCTGATAAGGATCACTCTCTGTACCCGAACCCAGCCAAGGCAAAAGATCCGAAACAGGAGCCGTGTAGCGAACCCCCGCCTCATAAGCCTTAGAAGTCGTAACAATGCGATAGTCATAAAGCTCCCCGTCGCTATCATAAAGCGCAAAGCACAAAGTGCGCTCTGCCGCCTCGCAAGGCTCAATCATAATATGAGAAGTATAGTAATCATTACCCTCGCTATTAGTAATCGTTGGCGAAATAGTCGAATAGTTGACAGTATAAGAATCCGAACCATTATCAAAAATCAAATGGTCAGGACGCTGGGCACTAATAAAAGTGAAACTCATAACAGCCATCTGGTGCTCAAAACCTACGGTAATATCAGACTCCGACGAATAAGTGAAGCTGCCCTCCATATAACAAGCCGCATCCAAATTAGCAATAGCATCGCCATTCTGCACCGAAGTCAAATCACGAGCACGAGCATCATCCAACGATAGTTCACCATCACTATTATCTACCGCAGGATAAATAGCAGTGTAAGCAGCACCCGAAGTCAAAGTAACACCCGCCTTAGGAGAAAAAGCCTCAAGGTCAGTATCAACGCAATAATAATCGCCCACATAAGAGCCATCATCCTCAGCATAGACACTAAAAGTATCACCCAACTCCCAATCCAAATAAATACCCTCAGAAGTGTTGTTAGTAAACTCAATCTTTGTGTCGACAACACGAGCAAAAAGAGAATAAGAGCCCAAAGAAACCCCCTGCTGAAGGTCACTCTTCTGACAAGAAAAAGCACCCAAAGCGGCCACCACCACGAGTGCAAAATGTAAAGCAAATCTTTTCATAAATCCCTCCTATTAAATTAAAAGCAATTCAACCAATCACCCCAATCACCAAAAGCAAAGGTAATATAAAATCACAAAAAACTAAACAGAAAAATCAAAAAAAAACTACTTGCAAAAATAAGCATCAATAGCCTCAATAGAACAATCCTTGAGAATAACCCGCTTATGCTGATCCAAAAGATAAAGAGTAGGCAAAGCACGCAAATCATAAAGCCGATCACGTGTTATATCACCCCGAGAATCATAGGTATTCAAAATCAAAGAAGGATAAGAAGAATCAAACCACAACGAATAGTCTGACCCAGTATAAACCCCCAAAACAGTAAGCTCCAAAGAGTCAACCATCCCAGTGAAAACCAAAGACCCCCCAATATATGACTTTACCCGAGAACAATCATCACAATCAGGAGTATTAAAAAACAAAATAGTATAAGAAGAACGCAAAGAATACAAAGTAGAACTCTGCCCCAAATGATCCACAAACCCAAAATCAAAAGCCCGATCACCAATACGATTCTTCAAAACCATCTCTAACTGAGACCGAGAACGAACCTTATAAATATCATCAAGAGCAGCCGCACCAACAGTAAAACGCAAAACACAAAGATAAAGATCCTCATTGCGAACAGGAGAATTAGGATTATAAAGATAATGCTCCAACCCCGAAGTAAACCGAGAAAAAGAATCATAACCCAATGACAAAGAACGAGATAAAACGGAATCCAAACTCTGAGCAACAACCTCGGGAGTGGTCATAGTCAAAATCTGAATATAACCCCCAAGAGCCACCCCCATCAAAGAGTCATGAGCCAAAAAATCCAACCGAGCAAAGTCAAAATTATCCCAATAATGCAAAGCAAGATACTCCCGACGACCCTCAACATCCGAAATCACAGAAGGAATAGAGGGCAAAACAAAGTGTAAAGAATCACCCTCGTCACCTAGAGAACTACTCCCACCCGAATCACCAGGAGAAGCACAATCGCCACACCCCAAAAAGAGAAAAGCAAAGCCCGTCAAAAAAAATCGAAAAACAAAATTATCGACCATAAATCCTAGCTCTAAAATCCTCATTCTCCTTGACATCACGCAAATTATCAAGCTTCGCAGAGAGCTGATCCAAATTAGCCTGAGCCCTAGAAGATCCCAAATCCAAAGCCCGCTCCAACATATATTGAGCCATCTGATAATCCTCTGCCAACAAATAATAAGCCCCCATACTATTAGCCAACTCCGCCAACTGGGTCTGAGGATTAACACGCCCAACAAGCTCCTCGATCGAAGAAATATCCCCTCGCTTAATCTCAGCAACCAAAGCATTATTAAGAGCAACCTCATCAAAAGGATAAATACGAGCAGCAGTCAAAAATATCTGCTCAAATTCAGGGTCACCCACACCATAAGTCTCCGAAAGACGATACATCTCCTCAAGACTCAAATTCTCGGGTTTAAGATCAATCAACTCTGCAATACGATCCAAATCATAAGCATCAATATTATACTCAACATCGACCACAACCAAACGAGTAGAGGGGAAAACATTTTTAAGCAAATATTTATAAACCACACCCCCATCCAATGCCATAAGTTTCGACTCACGACCATCCTCAATAGAAACACCATCAATCAAACTCAAAACACGATCCTTCCAAGAATCATCACTCTGAGAAACCAATTCATAAAGCTTATCCCAGTTCTCACCCCCAAACTTCACATTATAAAGACCACTGCCAATAGTCTTATACTTGCGAGTCATCAAGCTCTCTAAAGCCGAAGCACGACCCTGAGACAACTTCATATTGGCAGCCAAAGAACCCTCGGGCGATGCAAATCCAGTAATATTAACCCCCGTGATAGTATAATCAGGATCAGAAAGCACCGACTGCATCATCTGGTCAATAGACTCCAACTCAGAACTATTACCCGCCAACGAAGGGTCAATATAAGTGGAGTTCACCTTGAAAATCAAAGCCGAAGAGTATTGAATATCACGACGCTTAACAGCAACCTTCTCGGGCTTAATAAGCTCAACCTGAGGATCGACCTCAAAGATCTCGACCAGAGGAATATTGATCTTCAACATATTATCCGAAGGGATCAGAAGACCGCTATCCTCGCTATTACAACATCCATAAGTCACACAATCAATAGAAAGCTCCGACTCAAACATCCAAATATCATAAGGCAAACTAACGCTATAAGGAACACTACTCTGCTTGGTTGAACCATAGTACTCAACAACCTGATAAGGATCGCCATAGAGCATCTCATACTGCTCCACACTCTTGCGATTACCCAAAACAGTAGCCCGATCATAAGCCTTAGCACCCCCACGACGTTTAACAACAACCGTAGGAAGTTCAAAGCTCTTAGACTCCTTATGGATCACAGGGCGAAAGATAACGCTCTCATTAACACCAATTTGAAGCTCATCAAAATTAAATTCAAAACTCAAAGTCACCGAATCCGACCGATATTCAAATTCATGAACCTGAACCTTTGCACCCAAAATAGAAGGGGCAGTCACTTGTGATAAAGCAGTGCCACAAAAATAGAATGCAGCAAATAGTACGATAATATATCTGTTCATAATCACTCCTTACTTAATAATGTAAACTAAAGAAATACCCAGCTTGGTAAGACCCCAATAGTGGCGAGTCTGCTGTTCCAAAAGAGGGTCGCATTTTGAGGGCCCATACCGATCATAATCCATAAAAACATAACCAGCACCAACCGAAAATTCAATATTAAAACGTGACGAGATCGCCCAATCATAGCCATAGACCAATCCTGCACCATAACCATCGCCCTGATAGCGACTCTTCTCCTGTTCGGCAGAGGTATTACTCAAACGGGAGAAGATACTAGGCAACCACTGATCGCCACAGATATTATACTGCAAAATATGAGCATGAGCACCCAAGAAATGACCAGTCATCTTCTCGCAAAAGAAATAACGAAATTCTGGCTGAATCAGCAAATGGCGCATCTTCTCATTAAGCTCCGTATTGGTATCCCAACCATTATAGTTACCCGAAATATCGAGAGTAGTACGTTTGCCAAGACCAATCTCCACACCAAAATTGACCGTCTTCGAGGCATCATAAAGAAGGTTGGACTTAATGGCAATATTCTGTGCAGCGGCACCACACACCCCAACAAAGAGTAGTATTGTTAGGAAGAAGTATCTCATTGTTCTATTCATTTATTGATTCATAAATATCTTTAATGCAGCGCACCATTAGCGGCACACTCTTCAGCTCATACATAGGGCGACCCGTAATAGTATTCAGCGACCAAGCATAACCTGGAGCATCTGCCGTAAAAAACTCTGTCGATGTCCAATAGACCCCCTCGACGACCTCGCTCTCGACCTCACCCGAGGCAATAGATCCCAAAGCTTGTTCGATCACCGTAAACATCACCTGCATCTCTCGCTGTGTTGGCAATCGCCAATCACCCGGATTATCCGCATCATTAGGCCCCCGATAGGCAGCACATCCTGTTGGCTCAGAGGCTAAGATCGACTCGCCAACACCCACACCCGTCGAGGTATTATAAGACTCGCCATCACCCGTATCAAGAGAGGTATCCC
>JAWXTL010000092.1:0-6094 GCA_044433565.1 Rikenellaceae bacterium
GTGTGAAGACCTTGCCGGGTTTCGACAACAAGAGCTTGAGCAACGAGAACTCCTTGCGTGGCAAACTAATCTCACGCCCCTGGACAAAGACCAAATGACGATCAAAATCAATACGTATATGAAGCTCTTGCTCCTGAGCCCCATCACCCGATTGCAGAGCTGCCGAACGACGTTTCAACAAAGCGTTGATACGACTAATCAAAACCGCAGGGCGAATAGGCTTCGATATATAATCATCGGCTCCAGCATCAAATCCTGCAATCTGCGAATAATCCTCCGAACGTGCAGTCAACATAGCGATAATAACCGATCCCATCTGTGGCAAACGACGAATCTCACGACAAGCAGTAATACCATCCATCTCGGGCATCATAACATCCAACAAAATCAGATCGGGCATAAAGGTCTTTGCCTGAGATATGGCCTCCATACCGCTACGGGCTGTGGCTACCTCCCATCCCTGAGCTTTGAGATTATAACTCTGAAATTCAAGAATATCGTCTTCATCGTCGACGACCAAAATTCTATAACTCATGATTTTATTGTTTTTTTTGTTATGAAATCACCACAAAGGTAGACATATAATTTCTCTTTTCTCGAAACAGATATGTTAAGAAATAGTTAAGACCACCTAGAAACGCAAATAAAAACCACTGGTAAGAGCCTTATACTCATCGGTATATATCCCCGAGCGGTCGGTGATTGTTAGGGAGTGTTCGTCGAGAATAGTCGAGCTAAACGAAAATTCCATCAATATCCGCTTGGGTGAGCCTCCCTCTTTTGAGATCACATGACATATCCGATTGCAAAAAAGCCCTCGTAGTGTCGCCTTGGCAATAAATGCAGCCCCTGCCTCGCTAGGGTAAATCACCGCAAAACGACCAGAGTGGGGGTTCAACACCCGAGAAACACCATCGAGCAGTTCGTCACTCGATAGCGAATCACCATGACGAGCAGCATTGCGCTCCACCCCATTTGCTTTATACGTGCCATTAAAGTACGGAGGGTTCGAGACAACCAAATCAAAATAACGAGCCTCGCATCGAGAGGCAAACTCCTGAAACGAAATATGCTCAATCTTAATGCGATCAGACCAATCAGAGCGAGAGACATTCCCCCGTGCTTCGAGGGCAGCCCTAGGCTCAATCTCGACTCCCAAAACCACAGATAGTGGAGATCGTTGTGCCAACATCAAAGAGATCAATCCCGTCCCCGATCCAATATCCAAGATATGAGACTGCGAACCATCAACCCCAGCCCAAGAGCCCAGAAGAACGCCATCAGTGCCAACTTTCATGGCACTTTGAGACTGATAAATCTCAAATCTCTTGAATACAAATCTGTCCGATCCCATAAGCCATTACCTTGGATTAATACTATTTAATACGCTTTATCTTGGCTCCCAGAGCGTTGAGTCGTGTATCTATATTCTGATAACCTCGGTCTATCTGGTCGATATTCTGAATCAGGCTAGTACCATTGGCACTCATGGCGGCAATCAACAGAGCAACCCCTGCACGAATATCGGGCGAGGTCATGGTCGTACCCCGAAGCTGAACCGCATTATCATGACCAATTACCGTGGCACGGTGAGGGTCGCAAAGGATAATCTGAGCACCCATATCAATCAGTTTATCGACAAAGAACAATCGACTCTCGAACATCTTCTGATGGATCAAAACCGATCCCTTGGCTTGTGTTGCCACCACCAAAAAGACACTCAATAGGTCGGGTGTAAGACCTGGCCATGGAGCATCCGAGATATTCATAATCGAGCCATCTATAAAGCTCTCGATCTCGAAATGGTCGTGAGCCGGAATAAAAATATCATCGCCTCGCTTCTCGAAACGGACACCCATACGCTGGAACTGCTGCGGAATAATACCCAACTGATCGTACTCCACATTTTTGATCGTGATCTGCGAATGGGTCATGGCTGCCATGCCAATAAAACTACCCACCTCGATCATATCGGGTAGCATCCGGTGAGATGTACCACCAAGGTATTCGACACCCTCGATAGTCAACAAATTAGAGGCAATACCACTAATACGTGCTCCCATACGAACCAACATACGGCAAAGCTGCTGAATATAAGGCTCACAGGCGGCATTATAGATCACCGTAGTACCTCGTGCCAAAACGGCCGCCATAATAATATTGGCAGTCCCCGTTACCGAAGCCTCATCCAGTAGCATATAATTGCCCGTAAGCCCCGAAGGAGCCGTAACACTAAAGAAATTCTGATGAGCATCGAAGTTAAACTGAGCACCAAGGCTCTGAAAACCAATAAAGTGAGTGTCCAAACGACGACGACCAATCTTATCGCCCCCTGGTTTGGGCATATAAGCCCGACCAAAACGACCCAACAAAGCCCCCAGCATCATCACCGACCCACGCAAACGAGAAGCCGAAACCCGAAACTCATCGCTCTTCATATATTCCAAATCAACATCCGAAGCCTCGAAACAATAAGTATCATCCGAGATCTTCTCGACCTGAACCCCCATTCGAGCCAGTAGCTCAATGAGTTGCAAGACATCAATAATCTGCGGAATATTGCTCACTGTCACCCGTTGGGGTGTCATCAACACCGCACAAAGGATCTGTAACGCCTCATTTTTGGCTCCCTGTGGAGTGATCTCTCCATGTAGGGTGCAACCACCCGTAACTTCAAATGCTGCCATAATATCTTAGTTTTTATCCACCAATCAGAATCTCCCACTGCGGAGAGTTGGCTGAGAGATGGTTAGTGTTTATTTTGTTTTGAACCACCGCCACCGTTTTTTCCTCTTCGATTTTGGTTGTTGTTCGATCGTGCTCCTTTGTTATTATTATTGTTGTTATTGCCATTGTGATAGAGATATAACCCTTCGAGAACAGAAGGATCAAGCTCAATCTTGCCAAGCGAAAAACGACGCAGATCGGCTGTAATAATGCGATTGTCGGGATAATCACGATTGTAATCATAACTCTTCTGGCGCATAAAACGAGCCAGATTGACCGACAGTTCCTGACGATCGGCTGCATCTTCGGGAGCCTCTATTTTGCCTATTTGAGCCGCCATACGAGCTGCATAACGCCCATATTGCTTATACGACAACCCCTTCTGAGGATAGCTCAACGGCTGAGCCTCAGGAGTGAACTGATCGGGAGAAGGTTTCTCAAAAGGAGCATCAACATCCAATTCCAACCCTGCAATCATAAACAAATGATCCCACAACATATTGCGAAACTCCTGAGAGTCACGCTTATGTGGATAGAGATTAGCCATCAATCCCACAACAACCTTCGCTTGTTGATTGCGAAGATCACGATCCTCAATTGTCAGCAGATAGCGCACCATCTTCTGCACATTGCGACCATACTCCGGAAGTAGTATTGGTGTCGATTCGCCTGTTATATTTTTATTTTCCATCTTTTTTGAGAATTATCTCCTTTTGTCGTTATAAAAAGCAAATATAATTATTATCTTTGGATTTTAAAACCAAAGGCTGCACTTTTTCAAATATTTTACCAAACACTCTAATTTATGGAATTTTATTACTTAACCTAAAACAACCCTTAAATTAATGGCTAAAATTTTAGTAGCAGACGACCATCGAGCTATTCGCAATGCGATCAAAGAGCTTCTGGAGATGGAACAACACACCGTTGAGGTGGCCGAAGATGGAGCTGTGGCTCTCGAAAAAATCAAAACGGGAGAGTTCGACCTCCTAATTACTGATATTATGATGCCCAATTTGCAGGGCAATAAGCTAATCTCTAAGGTTCGAGAGTTGGGCTTTGACCTCTCAATTATCGTTATCTCTGGGCATGGAACTATCAACCTTGCGGTCGAGTGTGTCAAAAATGGGGCTATTGACTTTATCGAGAAACCTGTCGATATGAATACCCTTTTGACTATGGTTCGTGAGGGACTTTCCTCGCCCAAAGAGGCTCACTCTTCGGGCGGCGGCTCGACTGTGGCTCGATCTCGACGCTCTTCCTCTAGGGGCAAGTGCCTGATTATTGGTCGCTCCAAGGGGATCGAACAAGTGAAGGATATTATCAAGAAGGTGGCACCGACCGATTCTCGGGTTCTTATCACGGGGCATAATGGTACGGGCAAGGAGCTGGTGGCTCGATCTATTCACCAGCAGAGTCATCGTTCTTCGGCTCCTTTTATCGAGGTCAACTGTGCTGCTATTCCTTCGGAGTTGATCGAGAGTGAGCTTTTTGGGCACGAAAAAGGCTCTTTTACCTCGGCTAACAAACAACACAAGGGCAAATTTGAACAGGCTCAGGGTGGCACTATTTTTTTGGATGAGATTGGCGATATGAGTCTTTCGGCTCAGGCTAAGGTTCTTCGGGCTTTGCAGGAGCATAAGATTACTCGTGTGGGTGCCGACCGAGATATTCGTATTGATGCTCGGGTTATTTGTGCTACCAACAAGAATCTCAAACAGGAGATCTCTCGGGGCACTTTTCGTGAGGATCTCTACCATCGGGTTGGGGTAATTTGCATTGAGGTTCCCTCTTTGGCCGATCGAGCGGATGATATTCCTTTGTTGGTTGACCATTTTTTGGAGATTGTTTGTCGGGAGCAGGGTGAGGCTAAACGAGAGATTTCTGATCAGGCTATTGCGGCTCTTCAGGCTTTGCCTTGGAGTGGTAATATTCGTGAGCTTTGCAATATGGTTGAGCGTTTGGTTATTCTTGGGGGTTCGGTTATTTCGGAGCAGGATGTTATCTCTAATTCTTAATTCTTAATTGATATATGAAGATTGGTATTTATGGGCTTACCAATGTTGGGAAGTCGACTTTTGTTAATTTTTTGTGTGGACAGGATGTTTCGATTGTCTCCTCTGAGCGTGGTACTACTACTGATCCTGTTCGTCGGCGTTTTGAGATTTTGGATTATGCTCCTGTGACTTTTATTGATACTGCGGGGTTGGATGATTCAGGCGAGTTGGGGCAGGAGCGTGTTCGCAAGAGTTATCAGACTTTGATGGAGATTGATTTGGCTATTATTGTCACTTGGGGTGGTTGCAGTGATCCTTTGGAGTTGGATTTGGTTTCACGGTTGGAGTCTACTCCTTATATTGTTATTGATCGTTGTTGTTATCCTTCTTCTGCTGATGAGGTTTTTTCTTTGATTCGTTCTCGGGTTCCTTCGGCTTCACTTGTTAGCACTGATTTTTATGGGGGGCGTATTTCGTCTGGGGATTTTGTTATTTTGGTTTGTCCTATTGATTCCGAAGCTCCTAGTGGTCGGATGATTTTGCCTCAGATGCAGGGTGTACGTTCGGCTTTGGATTTGGGTGCTTTGGCCTTGGTTGTTCAGCCCTCGGAGCTTGAGGCGGCTTTGGCTTCTTGTTCAGCACGATTGGTTGTTACCGACTCACAGGCTTTTGATTTTGTTCGTGGGGTTGTGGGTGATCTTTGTCCTGTTACCTCTTTTAGTATTCTTTTGGCAGAGTTGAAGGGTGATGTTTCTCTTTATCGTCGGGGGTTGGCATATATAGATCAGTTGGTTTTGGGTGATCGGGTTTTGATTATTGAGAGTTGTTCACATCAGGTTAGTTGTGAGGATATTGGTCGTGTTAAGATTCCTTTTTTGTTGGATCGTTATTTGGGTTTTTCTTTGGAATACACTTTTGTTTCTGGGCGTGATTCTTTGCCCGAGGATCTCGCTTCTTATCGTTTTGCAGTACATTGTGGTGGTTGTATGACCAATCGGTCTCATATTCTTCGACGTTTGTCTGTGCTTGATCGTTCGGGGGTTTATGTTACAAATTATGGTATGCTTTTGGAGCGACTTTTGGTTTGAGTGTGGGAGCTAAAATGGTTTAATTGCGATAGCGAGAATTTCCGTCGTGGAAATTCAGCAGGGCAGCCGCTCCCCTTGCTAAAGTAGCACATGACCCAGCAGCGTCCCAGAAAATACCCAGTCGTCCCAGAACAATCAACCTCTTCTAGGATATAATGATTCCGAATTGCGACAGCGGATTTTTCGTCAGAAAAATCTACGGGGCGTACGGCTCCCCCCGTCGGGAGCCCCGTAAACCCGATGGCTTTACGAGCCACCTCGACAGCCGTCCGAGATCACCCG
>JAWXTL010000093.1:0-6072 GCA_044433565.1 Rikenellaceae bacterium
GGATATGATACTATTGGCGAATGGAACACCATTACCAAAGATTATGTCGACACGCTCGATATGGCAATGGTCTATCAAGATACTGTGATTGTCACCAAAGCGGTGAATGTTGCTCTGGCCGGTCAAAGCTTTACGGTATGGCGCAAAAGCGAATGTAGCGTGGTTACTACACCTTCTTGGATAAGCTATACGGGGGTAGAGGGTAGTATCTTCGATTCGTATATCTATTCGTTTACGGCCGACAAATACACAGGGAGCGATTATGGTCGTTATGACAGCATTATCATGCTTGAGGTTAGCACGGGCGAACTATTCTCGGTGCCTATCTCGCAAGGGGATGTTCTGTACCACGAGGCTAGTGGAATGGACGAAACAATAAGTACCACTTTGGCTAATATGTTTGGATGGAATTATGGTGCTACGGTCACAACCCTTCACCTATATGGTACAGTCAACGAGGCAGACCTACTTCAAATAGGAAAAGTGATGTGTGTCGAGGAGCTTGACCTATACAATACAACAGTGGTCGATACGGTTACTACAAACTACTCTTATGGTGGGGTTATAACCGACGAAGATGGAAATACAACTCCTTATGGAGGTCTTGTTCAACAGATAGGCAATGCTATTCCTTATAACTTTATGCAGGTGTTTGACTATGACGAAGACACTTATGTAGAGAACACGACTCTCAAGAGTATCACACTTCCAAAAGATGTTACGGTAATTGGCGAAAGAGCGTTTGTCTATTGTACTGCACTAGAGACCATCACTTCTCAAACTGTGACCAGCGTTGGTCGTCACGCTTTCAGACATTGTAGCTCTCTAAGCTCTGCTAGTTTCCCTGTGGCAACACTTATCGACGAATACGCATTCTATGATTGCGGTTCACTATCAAGTGTCAGCTTCCCAGTGGGCGATACAATCAACAAACACGCATTTATGAATTGTAGCTCATTGAAATCAGTATCATTCCCAATGGTTACCTATATCAATGATTATGGTTTCTATAATTGTACGAGTCTATATAGCGTGAGTTTCCCTGTGGTTAGCAAGATTGGCGATGCAGTGTTCTACCAATGTACAAGCCTATATAACCCAGAGTTTAAAGTGGCTACTTCGGTTGGGCAATATGCTTTCTATGGCTGTACTAAACTATCGCAAGTAAAACTTCCGGTGGTCGAGACTCTTGGTCGTAGTGCTTTACGCTCTTGCGATAACCTATCGACTGTCGATTATCCTATGCTAACAACTATCGGTGCTGAGACCTTCTTGAACTGTACAAGTTTGAGTACACTAGAGCTACCAGCTGTTACTACTTCGGGCTCTTATGCTTTTAGCAATTGTAGTTCATTGACAAGCATTAGCCTTCCGGTTATTAGTGTTATTGATAGTTATTCGTTTGGCGGATGTAGCAGTTTGACCCAGATTAGTTTGGCTACCGACTCTCAGCTAACAAGCAGTACTATGGTTTTCAACAGCTTTAGTAACAGTGCTGAGGTGACTTTGACTTTGGGTTCAACAAACAGCTCTATGGTCAATGGCAATGTCTTTACTGACAGCTACGGTGTTTCTACAACGTTCCTAGAGATTGTTTTAGAGTAGTTTTTATAGAGCCTCTATTATTACGTTGACTCCTTTTGGGGGAGTTGCGATATAATCCCTGCGATATTTTCTTTTTGAGAAAATATCGCAGTTTTTTTTTATGGACAAAGGTTCTGGGCGAGGAATTTCCAATTGCGATAGCGGAGATTTGCACGATTTCATAGCACAAGACCCAGCAAGAGTCCCAGAAAAGACCCGAGTGTCCCAGAACAATCCATATCTTCAGGATAGAATCATCCAAATTGCGATAGCGGATTTTTCGCCAGAAAAATCTACGGGGCGGACGGCTCCCACACGCCTAGAGCCCCGTACTACTAAAGTAGCACGAGCCACCTCGACAGCCGTCCGAGAACTCTGCCATATCTTCAGCAATAGAATCTTTTCAATCTTCCGATCACCCCTTTGACGACTCCCCAAAAAAAACTCCACCGGAGTCACAAAAAGCAACCTTCAGTGGAGTCTAAAATAAGATCAACTCTCAAAAACCTACAACTCAGTAATCAAAAGCTTCTCACCTGCATCCTCAACAACCATCTTCTTCCAAGCATCAGAATAACCAGGAGTCGAAGGAGAAGCAGGAATATCATAGTTCTGACCATTGTCCTTGAACGAACCATCAGCGTTCTGAGCCTTGGTATTACCATCAATATACTTAACCAAAAGGAATTTATCAAGCTCAACCCAACGATTATAAAGCTCGGTAGCCGTATTACTAGAGTAATCTGTCAAGAACTCAACAGCACGTGCAGGGTTTTTCTCATACAACATCTGAGCCGCCATATCAACAGCAGGTTGCTCCTCGAAACACTTAGTCTCGAACTGATCCATAGCCGCCTTAACATCAGGGAAGATATGATCGTAGCGCAAATAAGTGAAGTTAGTCACACGATTCTGAATCCAGAAAGAGCTTTCTGCCCACTGTGTCATATGACCATTGCCATCACGATAAGCCTCAGGAATACGAGTAATACCACAATAGAAAGGAGTCAAAGGAGAAGTAGCAGCATCGTCAGTACCAAACCAAAGTACACCCCCTATCGGATTAGGCAACCAAGAACGACACTCACCAACATACCACCAACCAGTCTGCTGAGTGGCAATAGCACGTTCCATCAAATAGCTCTTGCCCTGATAGTCAAATCGCATAGGTCTCCAACGATAAGGCATAGCATGAGGACCAGCACCCAAATCGGTAGTCATATCCATAGGGGTATCCTCGTAGTGGTTACGCATAAACTCCGCAACATCCTTCACCGTAAGCTTCTCATGTGGGAAAACCCAAAGAGGCATAACATTCTGAGGATTATGACCCATAGCATAGTCAACATACTGCTCCATCGAAGAGTCTACCTGACGGAAAACACTCCAAACACGAGCCTCACAAAAACGCAAAGCACCAAAATCCAAAGGAGCATAGGTGTGAGCAAAATTAAAATCTGCATCCTCACCCGAGAACCAACCCTTCTCACGAGCAAAAGAGATCACATCCGAAGAGTACAAGCAGTTTTCTGGATCGTCCAAAGGGAAAGTAGTAATACGAGCCTGATTAGCATGAGCCGAAATAGCACCATCAGGCAAACGACGAGCTACCCAAACAGCACCTTTATTGGCATTGTAACTCTGTTTGGTCTTCTTGTTGACAACCATATTGGTGCCCTTGCCAATAATCTCAAGATACCAAACCTCATTAGGATCGGCAATCGAGATACTCTCGCCCGAAGAGTAATAACCATACTCCTCGACCAACCAACCCATATACTCAACCGCCTCACGAGCAGTCTTGCAACGTTGCAGGGTAATATAGATCAAAGAACCATAGTCGATAAGACCCGTAGTATCACGAAGCTCCGAACGTCCACCAAAAGTACTCTCGCCAATCAACAACTGATACTCGTTGATATTACCCACCACCGAGAAAGTGTGAGCCACCTCGGGAATCTCACCCAAGACCTTACCTGTATCCCACTCACGAACCACACGCATAGCACCAGCCGAATAATCGGCAGCAGGTAAAAAGTAAAGAGCACCATAGAGCGCATGAGAATCAGCCGAATAGCTAACCATAGTAGAGCCAGTAGCACTAGCCCCACGACTAACAAGGATGTTAGTACAAGCCTCCGACACTTTGACCCCCACAACAAGTGAAGCCAAAAGAGAGACAGTAAAGATTAATTTTTTCATAATTATTTTTAGTTTTAAACGAATTTTCGCACCTTTGTATTTGGCAAATTTACAGAATTTATGTTTAAAATCAAAGAATACAGCGAAATAGTATCCAGCCTCCAAGATAATGTGACATTGGTGGCGGTGAGTAAGTTTCATCCCGTGGGAGATATTCAACTCGCTTATTATCAAGGGCAAAAAATATTTGGAGAGAGTCGCCCACTGGAGCTACTAGAGAAATACAATACGTTACCCAAAGATATCCAGTGGCACATGATCGGGCAATTGCAGACCAACAAGATCAAACATATAGCACCTTTTGTGGCTTTGATCCATTCGGTCAACTCGCTAAAGTTGGCCGAGGCGATTGACACTCAGGCTCAGAAGATCGGGCGTATAATTCCAGTATTGTTGCAAATACACGTAGCACAAGAGGCAACAAAGCAGGGATTCACCTGTCTGGAGCTTCTCCAGCAAATCGAAGAGCTAAAGAAACTAAAAAATATAGAGATCCAAGGAGTGATGACAATGGCAACCTATACCGACGATCAAGAGCTGATTTCAAGCGAATTTAGAAAAACAAAAGAACTATTTGACACCATAAAAGAGAAGCATATCCCAATCATCAAAACCCTCTCGATGGGAATGAGCGGTGATTATAAACTAGCCATCGAGCAAGGAGCAACAATGGTGAGAATAGGTAGTGCCTTTTTTGGTCAGAGATAAACGAAAACCAGAAAAAAATCGTTATATTTGTACATTACACAAAACCTGAAATAATAATTAGAATCAAATATGAACAGATTACAAACAAAATACTTAGGACTAACACTCAAAAGTCCTATTGTGGTTAGTAGCTCACCTTATAGTTCGACCCTCGAACATATCATTAAAGCCGAAAATGCCGGTGCTGGTGCAGTGGTGCTAAAATCAATTTTCGAGGAGCAAATCCTCGCCGAAATAGACAATACAGCGTCATATTCGGACTATCCAGAGGCGGCCGATTACCTGAACGCCTATATCACCGAAAATTCTTTGGCAACATATATCTCGTTTATCCAACAAGCCAAGGCTCGTGTTGATATTCCGATTATTGCTTCGGTAAACTGCAATGCTGGTGGCGAATGGATCAAATTTGCACGTGTTATCGAAGATGCAGGAGCAGATGCTTTGGAGCTAAATATTTTCCACCTGCCAACCGACTCGAATACCACAGCTCAAGAGATCGAAAAGATCTATCTCGACACTGTGGCTGCCGTGCGTGATGCAATCACCATCCCGTTGACCGTAAAACTAGCGCAAGGATTCACCAACCCAATGTATATCGCCAAGGAGATCTACTTCCGCAATGCAGCAGGTGTGACACTATTCAACCGCTTCTATTCGCCCGATGTGGATATTAACAACCTAGCAATACACAGCTCGAATGTGTGGAGCAATCCATCTGAGATACACAACGTAATTCGCTGGGTGGGGATGATAAGCTCGGATGTGCCAATGCTAGATGTTGCCTCGTCGACCGGAGTTCATTCGCCAGAAGATGTAATCAAATTGATGCTAACCGGTGCAAAAGCAGTGCAGATTTGCTCAGTTATCAAAGAGAAAGGGATTGGAGTTATCAAAGAGATGAACGAATTTATCATCGACTGGATGCGCATGAACAACAAGCAAACAACAAGTGATTTTATTGGTGCCCTATCATACAAATCTATTCCCGAAATCAATGGTTATGAGCGCACACAGTTCATGAAATACTTTTCGTCGAACCGAGAATACTAACTGCTTGATAGAATGTTAAACTAGCGTGAAATTTTCGCACTAATATTTGTGAATATTAATTGATTTTAATACTTTTGCGCAACGGTAACAAAAAAACATTTTTAACCCCAAAAAGAAAATTATTTAAAATATGTATTGGACACTAGAATTGGCATCACGCCTAGAAGATGCGCCTTGGCCAGCAACAAAGGACGAACTAATTGACTATGCTACACGTTCGGGAGCACCACTTGAGGTAATTGAGAACCTACAAGAGATCGAAGACGAAGGCGATGTATATGAGAGTATCGAGGACATTTGGCCTGACTACCCTTCAAAAGACGACTTCTTTTTCAACGAGGAGGAGTATTAGGAATCATTACGTTGCGTCTTTTGCAACACGTTTATATGATGATCGCCTACATTTTGGTTGCGGGTGATCATTTTTTTTGTTATCAGCTACTCTTGACAGAGGAATTTTCAATTGCGATAGCGAGACTTTACTTGGCAGAAAATTCAGCATGGCGGACGCTCCCCCACGGGAGC
>JAWXTL010000094.1:0-6068 GCA_044433565.1 Rikenellaceae bacterium
CAGATCTCGTCCATTGTCATTGCCGATGGTACTTCGATTGCTACGTGTTTACCATCTTTCATTGCTTGAACACCCATCATGGCGTGTGTTTGCCAGTTGGTTGCTATGTATATTAGGTCTATACCCTCCATTTTCGAGAGCTCACGCCAGATGGTTGTATCTCCATAGAACTCTTGTGCTTTTGGACGACCTGCTGCCTCTAGGCGTTTGTTTACGTTTTGTACACGATCTTTTTCGATGTCACATAGTGCTACTACTTCGACACCTGGGATGTGTAGCATACGCTCTACGGCTCCTGGCCCACGCATTCCCAGTCCGATAAAACCGACACGTACCACAGGTAATTTCTCGGTCGTCAGCTGGAGTACATCTGTTTGTCCGGCTGCTCTTTCGGGGGTTGGCGTAGGGATTATGTGTGACGTTTGTTGGGGGGCATCTTGACATCCCACCATAAGTAGCGCAATGGCTACCATTGTTAGAAATAATTTTTTCATTATAAAATTTCGGTTAGTGTTTTTTTAGAAAAAAATAGGTTGAACCTGACTATTTTTGGCAGATTTCGCTGATTTTGACGAACAATTCATCTACTCCGTTGATTAACTCTTGGTTTGTTAGACGGTAGTGTTTGCGCACTAGCGATGGATTTTTCTTTTCGGCTGGGTGGTTTAGTTTGTAGACTACTGTGTCGTGAAGTTCGATTGCTTGAGCTATTACATCAAGTAGTTGATCTTTTGACTCTTCGTGGAAGTAGATTGCTAGGTAGCTATTTGAGATTACTTCACCGATTAGGTAGCTAACTACTTTTTTTGATTGACGGATTGATGCCATGATTTTATTTTTTTAGTTATTAATTTCGATTCGTTTTTAAAACTTAGCAAAGTTACGTATTTATTTTTGGTTTTGCAATTTGTCGGCGGCTTTTATCGCTTGGCTTCTAGTAATAGCTCTAGGGGGTCTATCCCGTTTGGACTATCTTCTATGGTGGGGTATTGGCTTTTGCCTAGGGGGATATTGCATTTGAATTGTGATAGACCTATTGTGCATTGCAGTTTTTTGGGGTCTATTTCTGTTTTTTCGTTTTGGTATGAGTATCCCACTATTGCCACTGGGGGTATTTGGTCTATCTCCATTTGCATCAGCAGGAATCCATTTGCTTTGATGTGGGGGATGTTTAGCATTGTTAATCGGGCTGTTTCGTATGCTAGTTTTTGGTTGTAATAGTCAGAGTAGTATGCTTTTGTGTTTTGGGTTAAACTCTCGAAGTTGTATCCCTTGGGTAGGATTAGGTGGGTTATGTTTCGACATCCCATTCCCCAATATAGAAATAGGTCTTTTGAAAGTTCTTTTAGCTCTTGGGGCGACTCTTTGCCTGTTAGTTGGGCTATGGAGTGGCGTGTACCTCTTATTATATTTTTTGAATGGGGGTATTTTTCTTTTAGACTTCTCTCTGTTGCGTCCGATCCCATTGCTAGTAGAAAATCTATTGTTTCGGGCTTTATTTGGTCTGTTTCTTCGATCTCTTCTTGGGATAGCTCTTTGAGTTTTTGAACTATGTAGCCCATGAGTACTTTATCTTTCGAGGAGCATTTTACTTTGATCTGGTGACCCGTGAGGAATGCTACTAGTAGGTCGAAAAAACCCACCATTGGGATATTTCCTGCCATGATGATTCCTACGCTTTGTTTTTTTTGCGTTGGACTGTATTTTGATACCCAGCGAGTTAGTTTCTCTCGGTCGAGCATTTCGGTGCGTATGGCATTTGCTGCCTCTCGGATCGTAAATGGTGTGAACCATGGATTCGCTTTTTGGGCTTGGTGGACTTTGTTTTCAAACTCTTTGGTCTCGAAAATTGCCCCCAATGCTACTAATATATCTATTTTGTCGGAAAAAGTTTTCATATCTTACAAAGATAATACTATTTTTGTAACATATTAAACTCTTAAAAAAACATTCCTACTATGAAAATACTTGCTCTTATTCCTGCACGTTATGCTTCGACTCGTTTTCCTGCTAAACCTTTGGCTTTGATTCATGGTCAGACCATGATTCAGCGTGTTTATTCTCGTGTTTCTCAGGTTTTTGATCATTGTTATGTTGCCACCGATCACCCTTTGATCGAGAGTGAGTGTTTGCGTTTTGGTGGGGGTGTTGTTATGACCTCGACGGAGCATCGTAGTGGTACGGATCGTTGTCGTGAGGCGATGGAAAAGATTGGTGGCGAGTGGGATGTGGTTCTTAATATTCAGGGTGATGAGCCCTTTATTTCGATTTCGCAGCTTGAGTTGGTCGCCTCTTTGTTTGAGGATGAGCGTACCGAGATTGGCACTTTGATTAAGCATTTCGAGGGGGGTGAGGATATTTTTAATGCCAATTCTCCTAAGGTTGTTTGTGATACGGAGGGTTTTGCTCTCTATTTTTCTCGCAGTGTGATTCCTTATTTTCGTGGTTTGGATGAGGCTCAGTGGCATAGTAGTCATGTGTATAATAAGCATATTGGGATATATGGTTATCGTGCCGATGTTTTGCGTGAGATTACCGATTTAGAGCCGTCGTCGTTGGAGGTTGCCGAATCTTTGGAGCAGTTGCGATGGATCGAGAATGGGTATAAGATCAAGACTGCTGTGACCGATGAGCGTTCTTATGCGATTGACACTCCCGATGATTTGAAAGAGGTTGAGGGGTTATTTGCTGATTAAAAAAATATTTTTGTAAAATAGAAATATATTTTTTACCTTTGTCTTAATAATCTATTAGAGCGGTGAGGGGGTGTGTAGGGTCGGTTGTGTGAATGGTGGGGCGGTTGTGTGAATGGTGAATGGTGTGTGTGAAGGAGCGAGGGTGTATCTTATTTTCTTATTTATTTTATTTTTTCAAGTCATAAAAGCTAAAAATCCCAACAGTAATATTTTATTTATATGCAAGAGAGAGCCTCTATCGAGAGCCTGAATTTGCTTGAGTTGCGTGAGATGGCAACCAAAGCAGGAATTTCCCTACCCAAAGGGTATGTTAAAAAGAGTCAGATCGTCGAATTGTTGACCCGAGGCAGTGCCTCTTCGGTTGGCGATGGTGGGGGTGATGAGGTTGTGCGACCTGTTACTCGGGGGCGTGGTCGACCTCGCAAGGTTGCGCCAGATGCCCAGCCTCTCTTGTCCGATGATGCTTCAGCTCCTAAAGAGCGCAAGGCTACTCGTGGTCGCCCTCGTAAGGCGAAGAGTGTCAATGAGCAACCCTCTCAAGGGGATAAAATGAATGAGACGAAGAATATGAATGAGGCGAAAGTCGAAGAAGTGAAAAAAGAAGAAGTTAAAGAGATGGTAGTAAATGAGGTTTCCTCAGGTGATGTGTCGGTGGCGAAAGTGATGACCTCTAGTGAGATAGCAACTAAAGATGGGGTGGTGGTAGAAGTATCAGCCGAGCATCAATCGTTGGCGCAACCAGCCGCAGAAGGCGAAGAACAAGGCGTAACTCGTAAACGCAAAAGACGCAATAAAAAAGGTGCAAAGAATGGTGAGCAACCATCTAATGGCGATAACGATAATAAAGTAGTGATTGCCTCTAGTGAGGGGAATGCTCCCTCTAATGCTAATGCGCAGCAGCAGCAAGGTCAAACTCCGTCAACGGCACAGCAACCACAACATAATGCGCAGCAAAATCAGCCGCATAATGCACCTCAAGGTCAGCAAGGTCAGTCACAGCAAGGTCAGCAACGTCATGCAAATCAGCAATCTTCGCAACAAAATCAAAATCAACAGCAAAATCAACAACGCAATAATAACAAACGTTCTAATCTCCAAAATGAGTTCCTAGGTACGATTGATTGTGTTGGGTCTCTGGAAATGTCTCCCGATGGCTTTGGCTTTTTGCGCTCACCCGATTATAACTATTTGACCTCGCCCGATGATGTTTATGTTTCGGCTCAACAGATCAAAAACTATGGTCTGAAACAAGGTGATACTGTGCAGGGGCTTATCAGACCTCCTCGTGAGGGCGATAAATTCTTTCCTTTGGTGCAGATTGATCGTATCAATGGTCTGACTCCCGACGAACTTCGTGATCGTATTCAGTTTGAATATCTTACTCCTTTGTTCCCTAGCGAAAAATTTAACCTTTCGCAGGGTAGTAGTAATAATTTGAGTAATCGTGTGGTTGATCTTTTTGCCCCTATTGGCAAAGGGCAACGTGCTCTGATTGTGTCGCAACCAAAGACTGGTAAGACTATGTTGCTCAAATCGTTGGCTAATGCCATTTCGCTTAATCACCCCGAGGCTTACCTTTTTATTTTGTTGATCGACGAACGTCCAGAAGAGGTGACCGATATGACACGCTCGGTCAATGCCGAAGTTGTGGCTTCGACTTTCGACGAACAGGCTAGTCGTCATGTGAAGGTGGCCGAAATGGTGCTCGAAAAAGCAAAACGTATGGTCGAATGTGGTCATGATGTGGTGATTATGCTCGATTCTATTACTCGCTTGGCTCGTGCCTATAATACTGTGCAACCTGCCTCGGGTAAGATTCTCTCGGGTGGTGTCGATGCCAATGCTCTTCACAAACCTAAGCGTTTCTTTGGTGCAGCTCGTAATACCGAACAAAAGGGATCGTTGACCATTATTGCTACTGCTTTGATTGACACTGGGTCTAAGATGGATGAGGTGATTTTCGAGGAATTTAAGGGTACGGGTAATATGGAGCTTCAGTTGGATCGTCGCTTGGCGAATAAGCGTATCTATCCTGCGGTCGATATTACGGCTAGTAGTACTCGTCGTGATGATCTTTTGCTCGAGAAAGAGACTCTTCAGAAGCTTTGGATTTTGCGTCGCCACCTAACCGATATGAATTCGGTCGAGGCTATGGAGTTTGTTAAGGATCAGATGGAGAGTAGCCGTGATAATCGTGAGTTTTTGATGATGATGAACCGATAGTGCAATAGAGGATTTATGAAATATTTGATTGTTGGATTAGGGAATATTGGTGCTGAGTATCAGCAGACACGCCATAATATTGGCTTTAAGGTTGTCGATCGTTTTTCTAGTGATTGTTCGGGTTCTTTTTCTTCTGATCGTTATGGATCTATTTCGGAGGTTCGCTGCAAGGGCAAGAGTTTGATTCTTTTGAAGCCTTCGACCTATATGAATCTTTCGGGTAATGCTGTGAGATATTGGATGCAGAATCTCAAGATTGAGCCTCAGAACCTTTTGATTGTGGTTGATGATGTGGCTTTGCCTTTTGGCACTTTGCGTCTTCGCAAGGGTGGCTCGGATGGGGGTCACAATGGTCTTAAACATATTAACGAGGTTATGGGCAATGGTTATGCTCGTTTGCGAGTTGGTATTGGCGATGATTTTCCTCGGGGATTTTTGATTGACTATGTACTTGGTCAGTGGAAATCTGAGGAGTTGGATCAGATGGATGAGCTTTTGGAGCGTACTTCTCGGGCTTTGGAGTGCTTTGTTCGTAATGATATGTCTCGTGCTATGAATATTATAAACACTAAACCTGCTAAGGCTGAGGAATAGTTATGGGTAGACGTATTGATAAATATTTGTGGTGTGTTCGTCTTTTTAAGACTCGCACCGATGCGGCGGATGCTGTCAAGAACAACCGTGTTTTGGTCAATGGGGCGGTGGTCAAACCATCTCGTGAGGTTAATGTTGGTGATGTTTTGAGTGTTAAGCGACCTCCTGTTCTTTATAGTTATAAGATTTTGGATTTGGTTGGTAACCGTCAACCAGCCAAGAATGTTCCTATTTATATTTTGGATATTACCTCGGACGAGGAGCGTTTGAAGGGAGAGATGGCTCGTATGCAGAGTGTTGGTATTCGTGATCGTGGTGCTGGTCGACCTACTAAGCGTGAGCGACGCACTTTGGATGATTTTCTTAATGCTGAGGAGTAGTTCAGTTAGGTTTGTATTCTCTGATATTAAAGAGGTGATAAGCTAAAGATCCCCGAAAGAGTTTTCTTGCTCTTTCGGGGATCTTTTTATGAATTTAGGTGTGAAGATATGGAATGTTCTCGGACGGCTGTCGGTGTGACACGTGCTACTTTAGTAGTACGGGGCTCGGGGCGTG
>JAWXTL010000095.1:0-5933 GCA_044433565.1 Rikenellaceae bacterium
ATGATTCTCGGGGTGGCGGACATTTTTCGGGACGTATTACTACTCCACTGGTTGCTGCTGGTGTTGTGTGTAAGAAGGTTTTGGGCGATGGGGTTTCGGTTTCGGCTCGTTTGATCGAAGTCGGTGGTCGAGATGTGGCTTTTGCCGAGGAGGTTGTCGAGGCGGCTATGCGTGATGGTGATTCGGTGGGGGGCGTTATTGAGTGTCGGGTTACGGGATTGCCAGTTGGATTGGGCTCTCCTTTCTTTGACAGCGTAGAATCGGTGATTTCTCATGCTGTTTTTTCGGTTCCGGCGGTTCGGGCTATTGAGTTTGGGGCAGGTTTCGAGGCGGCTCGTATGCGTGGATCTCAGCATAATGATAATATAATAGATGCCGGGGGGGCAACTCAGACCAATAATGCCGCTGGTGTTGTGGGGGGGATTACCAATGGTAACGACATCGTTTTCCGTGTGGCTATCACGCCAACACCAAGTATCTCATGCCCTCAGATGAGCTATAACCTCGAAACTCAGCAGGTCGAGGAGCTAAGAATCAAAGGTCGCCACGACTGTTGCATCGCTCTACGTGCCCCAGTGGTAATAGAAGCAGCAACGGCTATCGCACTAGCACAATTCGAGAAATAAACCTAGATTTATATAATTAATTACTAAAACATTTACTAGAAAAAAAAGAACCAAATGAAATTAAGAACCCTTCTACTATCAGCCTTTCTGCTGATAGGTACTTCAACTCTCTTGGCTCAAGAGATTCAGATTATTCCACAACCACGCTCAATGGAAGTTCACTCAGGTGGATTTATTCTGGATAATCAAACTCAAATTATTTATTCAGCAGAGCTTGAAGATCAGGCATTACTGCTTCAGGATATGTTGCGCAATGCCACTCTCTATGAAATGCCAGTGAGCAAAGCGACAAAAAAAACTCCAAAAAACTCTATCTCGCTCTCTTTGGACAACGAGATTGCCAACGAAGAGGGCTATACCCTCGATGTAACGGCAGATCAGATCACCCTAAAGGGTAAGAGTTCTGCTGCGGTTTTCTATGCAACACAAACACTCCTGCAACTTCTTCCAGCGGAGATCTACTCGGATCGTGCCCAACGCTCGGTGGCTAACTGGAATATCCCAGCTGTGAGTATTGAGGATGAGCCTAAGATGGCATGGCGTGGTATGATGCTCGATGTCTCACGCTATTTTATGAGCAAAGAGTATGTATTGCACTATATTGATATGATGGCAATGTATAAGCTCAACACCCTACACCTGCATCTTGTTGACGATTCGGGTTGGAGACTAGAGAGCAAGAAATATCCTTTGTTGACCCAAATCGGAGGTTTCCGTGGCGAAGGCGAACGTCGCACAGGTGGTTTCTATACCCAAGAAGATATTAAAGAGATGGTGGCTTATGGTCTGCTAAGAGGTGTAAACATTGTCCCTGAGTTGGAGTTTCCAGCTCACATCCTTTCGGGAGTTGTCGCCTACCCATGGTTGAGCTGCCGTGAGGAGGAATTAAAAGTTCAAGAACAACACTATATCAGCCCAGACCTATTGTGTATGGGTAAGGAGAGTACCTTCAAATTCCTAGAAGATATTATCACCGAGACCTGCGAACTTTTCCCTGCTCAGTATATCCATATCGGAGGTGACGAGGCGGTCTATACCTACTGGGAAACTTGCCCTCATTGCCAAAAAGTAAAAGAAGAACAAGGACTAGAAAAAAGTCAAGAACTTCAAGCATACCTAACAAACTGGGTGGCAAAAATGTCGGCAAAATTCAATCGCACAATCGTTGGTTGGGATGAGATCCTCGAACGTGGTGAGATCACCGAACCCGTAGTTAGTATGATCTGGCGCAATCTAGGCAATACCAAACACGCATTGGATCTGGGTCACAAAGTAGTTCTAGCACCAGCAAGTCACACCTATTTCGACTTCCCAGAGTCGAACCTTCCAAGCGAGATCAAAGCAGCAGGTTGGATGCCTCCTATCTCGATCGAGAAATGCTACAACTTTGAGGTTGAACAATACGAAGGAAATCCAAACGTGCTAGGTATTCACG
Source organism: Rikenellaceae bacterium (assembly GCA_044433565.1). Classification (GTDB taxonomy): domain Bacteria; phylum Bacteroidota; class Bacteroidia; order Bacteroidales; family Rikenellaceae; genus Mucinivorans. The sequence continues at coordinate 2,062 of JAWXTL010000095.1, forward strand.
GCTGCTTGTGGACTGACCAATTTATCCACGGTACAATCCTTCAAGAGCTTACGCTTTTGGACGAAAATCGTTCGGAGAGCTATGTCGATTTCTTGACACTACCTCGCCTATTGGCACTTTCTGAGAACTCATGGACACTGACCAAAGATAAAGATTACGAAGATTTCTTGGTTCGTCTCTCTTCTCATTTCGAGCGTTTGGATTATGCAGGATTTAACTATCGCACCCCAACCCCCGAGATTGTTTCGACCAAGAAGGTTGATGGCGGCTACCTTGTCGAGCTTTCGACCGTTGTCGAGGGTGCTACGATCCACTATGTAACCAATGGTGCTCATCCAACCAAATATGACCCAGAATATACTTCGCCTGTTAAGGTTGCGCAGTTGAGTGATCTTCGCTCTATTGCCGTTTCGCCATCGGGCAAGGTCTCTGTTCCTACCTATTTCTTCGATGATTACAGCAAATACAAAGAGTATGGCACTTTTGCTCAGAAGATTAGCTATTCGGATTTGAAAGAGGGTGATAACCTTGTGACTGTTGACCTTACTGGTAAGATTTCGGGTAATGGTAAATTTGTTATTACTTTGGTTCCTTTGACCGACCAGATGGATGTCATGGTGGGTGATGTTCAGATCAATAAGCGTGATGAGCAGAGTGCTTTGGTTTCTATCTCTTCTCGATTGGAAGAGAAGCCTATTAGCGGAACGGTTGAGATCTCGGAGTGGCAGGCAGGTACACCTTATTCTGCTTTGATTGGATTGACCACTACCTCTTCTCACAAGGGTAACTTTGCTTTGTTTATCCAGAAGGTTGAATAATTGATCTCCCCCACGTTTTGGGGATTATTAGCTAAGGCTCTTTACTTCTTCTTAGGAAGAGGTAAAGAGCCTTTTTTGCGAATAAAACTTTCCAATTGCGATAGCTGAGATTTTGCCTTCGATAAGAAGGTAAAATCTCTACGGGGCGGACACCCCCCCACGGGAGCCCCGTACTACTAAAGTAGCACATGACCCAGCAAGAGTCCCAGAAAATACCCGAGCGTCCCAGAACAATACTATATCTTCAGGAAAGGAGTCTTCCCAATTGCGACAGCGGAGATTTTGCCTTCGATAAGAAGGTGAAATCTCTACGGGGCGGACGGCTCCCCCCGTCGGGAGCCCCGTACTACTTCGCAGCACGGGTCACACCGACAGCCGTCCGAGAACACTCCATATCTTTGTGAATGAAACCCTCCTAATGCAACAGCGGAGATTCTCCATAATGAAAAATCTCCGCCATAAAAGCCATAAAATAATGACAAACTAATCAACGCCCAATCTACAACCCCTTGCCCAAATCCTCACCCGAGGTAAGCCACTGTAAATCATAACGTGAAAAATGTATCACACCATTGCACTCATAAATAGTTCCAATATCGCCCGATCCCATATCAACCAAAACAGAATATCCAAAAGAGGTAAGCCTGTTTCCAAAAATACGCTTTGAATATGTCCAACTCTCACCACCATCATAACTAATACGTGTAGTACCGTTGATTCGAGCAGGAGGAGTACCACCATACCCACGCTGACCTGGTGTCATAGTATAGAGCGAAGCTGGATTAGACACCAAAATACGAGAAGGAAGATCACCCTTGTCGACACCCAAACGCAAAGCAGAACCCTGACACAACGGGTCAGGAAGGTTGCGATCTATCACTGTCGAAGACCATTGCGCCTGATCTCCATCAATCTTAACTGTGATCTTTGCTCTATAACGTGTCAATTTTGCAAAGTTCCATGGACTCCATCCACTTGGAGTCTGGGCAGTGGGACTATCCTCGAATCTGTGGCATCTTGCAAAAATCATAAATGTATCATCTGCAACCTCGACTATCTGACTCTCGTTGGTACCATACTCCGAACAACCCTCTAGTATCTTCCAACTCTCACCCCGATCATCCGAATAGCCTAGGTAGTTGAACCAGTGATTATTGTCGGTTAGGGCATTAAATGGGATAATAATTCGCCCTTTGCTTTTGCCGCCTTGAGCTATAATCCCCACTCCTGGGCCACTACACACTACACTCGCTTTGGGGTGTTTGATCTGAGCGGTTATATTCGTAGGCTCCGACCATGTCAATCCATAATCCGAACTTGTAATCGAGAATACCTTCTGAATATTATCGCCCTCGACTCCCGAGAGTGAATTTGCCTCGGAGGTTTTTGGTGGATAGAGTTCATAGATTAGCATCACGGTTTGGCTCTCTTCGAGGAATATTGCACACGGGTTATTCATGCTAGATTCGCCCTCTTCACGAATAAGAATTGGGCTACTCCATGTATCGCCTTTATCGTCGCTATATTTGACCACTAGATTATTCTCAGCATTGTCTTTATGGAATGCACGAGCCTCGGTATAGGCGAGTAGCCGTCCTGTTGGGAGTGCCATAATCGAAGGGATACGATATTCGGCGTATCCTTCTTCTCCGCTTCTAAACACTACTGTATTTGTTGGAGCAGAGCCACTGCGGTAATAGCGATCGAGATATTTTGCTAGGAGTTTAGAGGCTTGTTTTTCGTTTTTGAAGTTTATAATTTGTGTGCCTATAATGATCTGGTTTTGATCTGTGATTGTGCATATCAGATCTATCATATCATCGTTTGTCTGGTCGTTTTGGCTCATTATCTCGACACATTCACCCTCTAGCAATTGGTCGGTCAACAGGGCAATTTGCTCTCGTTGCTCTGCGCTACCGCCTCTGAGAGAATAGGTATAGCTCAAAGTATCAGATATATTATAGGGTAGATCTATTATTAGATCTTGGGCATTTAGGTGAGTATTTCCCATCAGGAAACAGGTAGCAACAAGCAGGAGTCTTTTTAGAGGTTTCATATTTAGGTTAGAATTTTTGTGGTTTATCACTTTAGAACAAAAGTAATAAATCCTCAGTAGATTTCCATTTATTGTGGGGAATATATTTTTCGATATTGTGGTGGAATCTGTTTATTTGGAGGTAGAATGGTTCAATTGCGATAGCGGATTTTTCTGCAAAAAAATCTACGGGGTAGACGGCTCCCCCCGCAAATTATTCCTGTACTCTTTCATAGCACATGACCCAGCAAGAGTCCCAGAAAATACCCGAGCGTCTCAGAACTCTCCTTATATATATTCTAAGCGACCAAAATCAATAATATCAACTCGTCAAGCAAAGAACCCTCATCCATACTGCAATCAACACCCTTACCCTTCATATCATACTCACGCAAAAGTGATATAATAGCAAAAAGACTCTTCAAACTATAACGAGCTGATGCCGCCAAATACTCCTTAACCAAATAAGGAGAAACCCCCATAGCCCGAGCATAATCCGAATCCCGAGGAGCAGGAGTACCCCGTCGCTGTGACTCCCAACGCATCAAAGAGAGAATAATCAAACGTTGAAAATGGTTAAACAAAACACTAACAGTAACAACAAAAGGATAATTCTTTGGGTTCTGAGCAAAATGCTTCCCAATACGAACCGCCGCCTGAATATTACGATCCGAAAGAGCCTTTGTCAACTCAAAAACATTATACTCCTTGCTAACACCAATATACTTCTCGATCAACTCAGGAGTCAAAGTGCGATTCTCATCAGGCAAAACAGAGACCACCTTATCGACCTCATTATCAATTTTAGAAAGGTTAGCACCAATAAACTCACAAAGCATAGAGACCCCCTTGGCATCGCAATTGACCCGTTTGCCCTGCATAAAGCCACGAACAAACCCCTCTAGCTCATAGCTCTTGGGAGATAGAGACTCAAAGACAAAGCCATTTTTTGAAATCTTCTTGTAGAGTGCCGACCGTTTATCCATATTCTTCCCCTTATAGCAAAGGATCAAAACAGT
>JAWXTL010000096.1:0-5868 GCA_044433565.1 Rikenellaceae bacterium
AACAGATTGCTATACTCTTTGCCTAGAAATAGTCTTAGACCTGCTACTTGACATGGTGTTCCCGAAAACATAACCTTGCGCCCGCTATCCAAAAACGCCTTTACCTGAGTGAAACTATTTCCTATGCGACTCTGTACATATTTTGATCCACGAAACTGTGCTAACCCTTCGGATGTTTCACAGTGGCTATGCTCTACATTCCAATCTTTGTCAAACCTTGCACCAAAGACAACTCCTCCCTCTGATAGTATTCTCTCGGCCAGAAGGGTGAATATTCCTCCCGAGGAACTCATTACTCGTATCTCTTCATCTAGGTTCTTTGCAGCTAGAATCTTGATGGGTTCTCGTGTTTCGCATCTGTTAATCACAGGGCAAACACTCTCACAGAGTCCGCAATCTATGCACTGCGATTTATCAATCACAGGGTAATAGAACCCTTCGCTATCTTGCTCAAAAGTGATACATTTCTCTGGGCAAATCTGTCCACACGCCTCACATCCACAACACATTTCTCTATCTGTGATATGTATCATGGTCGTTGAAATCTTTTAAAAAGACTAACAATTCTCTTATTGACGAATCGACGTTCGTATATGTCGCATCCCACAAAATATATTATGCAGATTGTTGTTGTTGCAGATATTGCCGAAGCTACTACAACCTCAATAACTCCACCCTTCAAATACTCATCCAGTAACCATGGTGTTATGCTTGATAGAGCTGTCACGACCAGTACATTTAGAATAACTCGTCGAGTAAAATCTCTGGCCGAGAGATTGATCATACCACGTAACATATAAATTCTTAGAAATAGGCTGATGCTCGACATTATTATTGCAATAATGACCACTACCTCTGGTATTGCTCCCTGTTTAAGACATAGATATGATGCTGGAAAATTTAATAAGTTTACTCCGCCTACTACAATTTGGTACTTACGTATTTTTCCGGTGGCCAACATTGCATGGATCAATGTTGTTGATAGCGATTCGATTAGACAATAAATGAGTGTTAGTTGAACAAATAATACTGCGTGTTGTGGAACAGTCTTTAACCATAGGGTCAATAGATATTCAGTGTTGAATAGTACGGGTAACGATAATGTTAGTAATATATAGAATGAAAACCGTGATCCTCTGTATATCAACTTCATCATATAGTCCCACTCACCATTAGCGTAGGATTTGGTGATTTGAGGGGTTAGTGCCATCATAAAGTTTTCCGAAAATCTTGTTACAGCATTGACAACTTGGTTCGATACTCCACGTGCAGCATTGATTGCGGGGCCTCCAAATAAGTTTAACAGAATATTACTTCCTTGATCTCTAAGCAGAGCAGAGCTAGTGCCGATAAAATTCCATCCTGCAAAGCTGAAAATCTCTTTGAAGAGTGTTTTATGATATTTGAATCTTATGTTTCGACATTCATCGAAATTTCTCCTTCCATAGAAGACGCATAGCGCGCTTATTGATATTGACACCCCTAGACCTAACAATGAATAAAATATCAATTTATCTATTGGCGACATTGTTATTAGCATAGCTATTAGAAGCTTTGCTGCCGACTCTATGATTGTGAGCCATGCAAAAAAGGACATCTTTTCTCGGGCGATTATTACTGCCGAAAATGGAGAGCGTAGCAGCCCCATGATACATGTAACAAGCGAGATTTGTAGCACCCATTTTGCTGCATACATTCGCTCGATGGGTATTACCATTTTGTGGGTCAGAAACCATACTCCTGCCGCTTCTACGATCAGAAATATCACTGCCGCAATAATAACTTGCACTATTATTGCGGTCGAGAAGGTCATTTTCAACCTCTCCTTGTCTCCTCTTCCGATCTCGAAGGTCAAAAATCTACCTAGTGCACTCGATATAGAGCTTGTGAGTAGGGTAGAGATGCTGACAATTCCTCCAACTACTCCGTAGATTCCGTAATCTTCTATTCCTAGCGCATTAAGAATCACACGACCCGTATATAGACCAATGCCCATGGTTATGAGCATTCGTATATATAACATCAGCGTATTTCTGGCTATACGGCTAGTTCTTTGTTCCATAACCGTACCCTCCGTACTTGCCGTATCCGTACTTGCCGTATCCGTATCTGCTGTTTTTCTTTAGGTCTACACCGTTGAGTACTAGGCTCATGTTTTTTACTTGCTGGGCATCATAGAATTTTTGTAATTCGGGTAACTCTCGTTTGTCCATCAATCCTGCTCTTATGATAAATACTGTTGTGTCGCAATATTTCTCTACTATTTTTGCGTCGGGTACTATTTCGATTGGTGGGCAGTCAAAGATTATGTAATCGTATTGCGCTTTGAGATCAGTGATTGCTCTTTGGAATCTCTCTGTTAATAGTAGTTCGGTCGGGTTTGGTGGCATTACTCCCATTGGTAGAACGTCCAATATGTTGCTTACTCCTCCTTTGACTATTGTTTCATTTATGTTCTCTATGCGCCCATTCAAGTAGCTTACACTTCCTTTTTTTGGATTATTGACAGCTTTGCTTAATGTTCCTCTGCGGAAGTCGGCATCTACGACTAACACCTTTTCGGATTTTGAGGCTAACGATAGAGCTAGATTTAGCGAGATAAAGCTTTTTCCGCTTTTTGGATGGTATGATGTGATGCTGATCAATTTGCATCTATTCTTTACCCGTATTACAAAATCTAGATTAGTACGTATCATTCTTAGTGATTCGCTTGTTATGTCACGACCGTTATCTAGTATTATTATGTTTTGATCTTCTTTGTCTCTTTTTAGCAACTTTTTCTTGCCCATTTGTGGTATTGTTCCTAGTAGTGGGATTGTTGTGTTTGCTAGGTCACTTTTGCTCTCTATCGTGACGTTTAGTCCTGATTTGATTATTAGGAATATTATTGGGGCTATTATTCCTATAACTAGCGATAGTGCTATTATTACTTTGCGCTGTGGTGCTACTGGCGCATCGCTGCCACGTGCTAGTGATAGCACCTTGGTGTTGTAGGCAGTAAAGGCTTGATTTAGCTCGTTTTCTTCACGTTTTTGGAGCAGGAAGAGGTAGAGCTGTTCTTTGATCATTTGCTCACGACCGGTGGATAGTAGATATAACTCTTGATTTGGGTTGTTTGATAGTTTCTTTCTTGTTTGTAGCTCTTCTTGTTGTGCATTTTTGATTTGCAATTGAAGGGTTGCTATTAGTTCGTTGGCCGAGAGTATTAGAATCCTTTTTAGCGAATTTAGATCGTTTATCAGACCTGCCACTACTGGATGGTTTATACTGCTGTTTGCTAGTAGCGTGTTTTTCTTTAACAGAAGTTCGTTGTATGATGTGATTTGTTGATTTATTGTGGTCGATTCGATTCCTGAGTTTACTGGAATTAGCTGGTCGCTGGTCGATTCGGTCTCGATGTATTGCAGGATATATTTTGCCATTGAGAGCTGATTGTTTAGCTCTATTTGTTTTTTTAGGATTTCGTTCGACGATTGTAGGTTCATTCCTGTCACTGTACTCACGTCGGGTAGTAGGTTTTCGCTTTTGTAGTTCGAGATGTTTTGGTCTACTTTTCCTAGTTCTTGTTCTATGATCGAGAGGCGGTCGTTTATAAAGTTGGTGGTGCTTAGTGTTACTAGATTTTTGTCTTTTATCCAGCTTTCGTTATACACTGATATTAGTGTATTTAGTATGTCTGATGCTTTTTCTTTTGATCCTAGTGTGATGCTTAGGTCTATGATCGAGGCCTCTTTGCTTTTTAGTTCTACTCTTAGGGCTGCGCTGTATGCGTTTGCTGTGGCTACGATTGTTTTTTTTGAGAATGAGTATAGGTTGTTGGCTACTTCTTTGGGGGTGACGATACCTTTTTCTATTGTGAATACTCCGTAGGGCGTCTCTATTGGCTCATTGTATTGACCTTTGATCTCTTGAGGTTGTTCGTCGCCTTCGATGACAACCTCGGAGAGTGTGAAGTTTTCTTTGCCATCTGTTTTGAATAGGAATGAGATGTTTGCGTTTGTTAATGTGCTGTCGACTTTTACTTTGAATGGGGTGTTGTTGTAGATGTCTACCCATCTTATGCCTCTAAATTTTACGGCGTAGTTGTAGTTTAGTGATAGCCTTTTGACTACCTCTTCCATGAAGGTCGATGTCCCTAGAACGTATATTTCGTTGTTTATATCGGTATATGATTTTACTAGTCCTATATCTTCAAATATATCTCCGCTACTTGCTATTGACTGCCCTTTTTGGTCGCTTTTGATTAGGATTGATGCTGTGCGGGTGAATGTTGGTGGGGTGATGCTTATATAGGCTATGGCCACTGCTAGAGCTATTATAACAGAGGCTACAAACAACCAGATGTTGTTTATGAATACCTCCCATACGTCTCTTAGTGTTAGGTAGTTTTTCTCTTTGTTGTTCATTCTAGTTTACAATTAGGATTGTGATTGAGGTGATGAATGATGCTAGTGACATCCAGAATGATGTTGATCTTACGGTGTTTCCGTTTACTGTTGATTGGTTTGTTCGGATTTTGTTTGGTTCAACGTATATTATATCATTTTGTTGGATATAGAATGCGGGTGATTGATATATATCTTTTGATTTGAGGTCAAGTTGGTATGTTATTAGTTTTCCTTCTTCTCTTCGTGTTAGGAAAACTCGGTCTCTTAGTCCGTTGATTGTTAGGTCTCCCGACATACTTATGGCCTCTAGTATTGTTGTTTGGTCTTTGCTTAGGGCGTAGCTTCCTGGTTTGCTTACTTCTCCTAGGGTCGAGAAGCTTAGGTTCATGTAGTTTACGGTGACTATTGGATCTTTTATCATTTCGCTTGAGATGATTCTGTTTTTTATCTCTTTTGCTACTTCTTGCTTTGTCATTCCCTCGACTGTTATTTCTCCTAGCACCGGAAAATCTATATTTCCTTGGTTGTCAATTGTGTAGTTTAGTGTGCTTTTGTTTGTGTTCGTTTCGGAGTTTGTGGCTACGTTTTGCTGTACTGTTGCTAGGTTGAATACTGTGGCAAGTTCTGGATTTTCGCTTGAGACGTATATTGATATTTCGTCGTTGGGTTTTAGTTTTATTGCTCCTCCTTCTATTGTTTGTATTTCTTGACCTATTATGTTGTCTTGCAGGTAGAGGATTTTTTGCTGCGTGGCACATGATGTGCATAGCATTATTAGCGGTAGTATATAGATTAATTTTTTCATGTTTTTGCTATTTGGGATTTCTTTTTGATTTGATGCTTTATTTTTGGATTAGGCATAACGAGTAGACTCCCTTATCTTTGTATGTAGTTGGATAAGAGTTGGTTGTGTAGCTTTTGAATAAAAATGGTTTGTATTCAAAAGCGATGCTTTTAAGTTTGCTGAGTATCCGTTTGTCACTCATGCGTTTTAGGATGTTTTGAGACAAGATGTAATGTTTGGGTCTTTAGTGTCGGTTATTACACTCTATATTTCGGTGCTTAGATATTGCATAATTGCTTTGTTTTCGGGACGCAATTATGTTTTCTCATAGAGAGAAATATATTGATCTCACGTGGTAAAAGTAATATTTTTTATTTGTTCTGACAAATAAAACTACATTTCACTTGTTTGAAAAATACAGATAAGAAACGCAAATGTTATGAGTGTTTAGGTGTTTGTGTTAATATTATTTGCTGATTATTGGTGAAGCCCTGAGCTACTGAAATAGCACATGACCCAGCAAGAGTCCCAGAAAATACCCGAGAGTCTCAGAACAATCTCTACTGGGCGGAAGATTGAAAAGAGCCTATTCCCGAAGATATGGCAGAGTTCTCGGACGGCTGTCGGTGTGACCCGTAAAGCCATCGGGTTTACGGGGCTCCCGACGGGGGGCGCCGTCCGCCCCGTAGATTTTTC
>JAWXTL010000097.1:0-5848 GCA_044433565.1 Rikenellaceae bacterium
GAAGGTCAGCCACCGTACTCTCGATATAGTTATCAGGAGTCCAATCGCCCAAGCAACCACAAATATCAATTACGAAGCTACGCAAAAGCTCCATCCCTTCGGTCGAGTGATAAACTTCAGGGTGGAATTGGATCGCCCAGCTCTCTTCGCCCTCGATCTGATAGGCTGCCACTTTGACATCCTCGGTCGAGGCGATAATTTTATAATTTTCGGGAATCGAAACAATAGTGTCACCATGCGACATCCAAACCTGCGATTGATCCGAAAGCCCTTTAATAAGAGGATTTTCTTTTTCGATTTTGGTCAAATGTGCACGACCATACTCACGGCTATTGCTAGGGGCAACCTCGCCACCAAAGAAGTGAGCCAAGTATTGTGCACCATAACAAACACCCAAAAGCGGCTTTTTGCCTTTGATGTTCGATAGATCCACACGTGGACATTCCGCTTCACGCACCGAGTGCGGAGAGCCCGAAAGGATTACACCCTCAAATGAATCAACATTCTCTGGAAAATGGTTAAACGGATGAATCTCGCAATAGACATTCAACTCTCTGACACGACGTGCGATAAGTTGGGTGTATTGCGACCCGAAGTCGATAATTAGTATTTTCTGCATTTACGTTAAATAAAACTGTTTTTCTACAACGTACAAAGGTATCATTTTTTCTCGAAAAAAAGGCATAATGGTCTCATTTTAGCGAATCTAAGATAAATTTTTCATAGCAAAAGACCCAGCAGAGTCCCAGAAAAGACCCCAGAGTCCCAGAACAATAAATCTCTTCGGGGCGAAATGGTTCAATTGCGACAGCAGAGATTTACCTTCTGGTGAAGGTAAATCTCTACGGGGCGTACAGCTCCCCCGTCGGAGGCCCCGTACTACTAAAGTAGCACGTGCCACACCGACAGCCGTCCCAGAACAATCTAGCCTCGACCAGCAATACTACACCGTTACTCCATAAATATCATACTCCTCAACCTTCGTAACCCTCACCTCAACAAACTCTCCAACCAAAAGATCCTCACCAGAACTCACCAAAACCTCGCCATCGACCTCTGGCGAATCCCACTGTGTGCGACCAACAAAGAAATCGCCCTCCTCTCGATCAATCAACACCCGAACAACCTGATCCAATAGTCGCTCATTGCTACCCAAAGAGACACTCTGCTGCAAAGCCATTACACGATCGGCACGTGACTGCTTCTCTTCATCCGAAAGTGAGTCCGAAAGCTCACGAGCCGAATAAGTCCCCTCCTCCTGAGAGTAAGGGAAAACCCCCAAACGCTCAAACTTCGCCCACTCCACAAACTCCAACAACTCCTCAATATCCTGCTCCGTCTCACCAGGGTAGCCCACCAACATCGTGGTGCGAATAGCAATGGTCGGGATACGTGAGCGCAGTTTCTCGATCAGAGCAATACTATCTGCCTTGGAGAGTCCACGACGCATCGAACTAAGCATACGATCAGAGATATGTTGCAGTGGAATGTCGATATATTTACAAATCTTATCCTGAGCAGCCATAACCTCGATCACATCATCCGGAAATTGGGTTGGATAGGCATAATGTAGACGAATCCACTCAACACCCTCGATCTTGCACAGCTCATTGAGCAATTCGCCTAGGCGACGTTCGCCATACAGATCCACACCATAGTAGGTGGTATCTTGGGCAATAACAATAAGCTCCTTGACCCCCTTCGAGACCAATTCATGAGTTTCGGCAATTAGCTCCTCGATCGGAACACTACGATGGCGACCCCGAATCAAAGGAATAGCACAATAGCCACAACCCCAATTACACCCTTCGGAAATCTTCAGATAACCATAGTGAGAAGCCGTAGAAAGTATGCGAGCCTCGCCAGAGGGAGAATCCCCCTGCAACAGATCCGAAATAATATCATCAATGGTTCGAGCACCATAATACTCATCAACCTCAGGGATCTCCGCCCGAAGTTCATCCTTGTAACGCTGAGAAAGGCAACCAAAAACATAAAGTTTGTCGATCTGCCCCTCATTTTTAAGTTCTGCTGCCGCCAAAATAGCCTCGATAGACTCCTCCTTGGCATCCAAAATAAAGCCGCAAGTATTGATAATAACCACCTCGCAAGGCTCTTCGCTATCAAAAACAATATCGTAACGATCGCCCACAGCCGCCGCCAAATGTTCCGAATCGACCGTGTTTTTTGCGCACCCAAGGGTGATAAAATTAATTGTCTCTTTTGCCATATTACCCTATTTATCAAAAAAAACAAGGGTGCAACATCCCCAAAAAGTAGTAGCACCCTTCATTTATAAATTTATCTATTAAAGAATTAAGCCTCTGTTCCTGCCGCCTCCAAACGCTCTGCATTTTCAGCAAACTGCAACTTGTCGATCACCTCCTGAATATCCCCATCCATAAAAGTAGGAAGATTATACATAGTATAACCAATACGGTGGTCGGTCATACGACCCTGAGGATAGTTATAGGTACGGATCTTAGCCGAACGGTCACCAGTCGATACCATAGTCTTACGCTTACCAGCAATCTCATCCAAATATTTCTGATACTCAAGGTTATAGATACGAGTACGAAGCTCTTCGAGTGCCTTGTCATAGTTCTTGAGCTGAGACTTCTGATCCTGACACTGAACCACAATACCCGAAGGAATGTGAGTCAAACGAATAGCCGAATAGGTAGTATTAACCGACTGACCCCCTGGGCCCGAAGCACAGAAAGTATCCTTACGAATATCCTCAACACGAAGATCAATATCAAACTCCTCAGCCTCTGGAAGTACCGCAACCGAAGCCGCCGAAGTATGTACACGACCCTGAGTCTCGGTCTGAGGTACACGCTGAACACGGTGAACACCCGACTCATATTTCAAAACGCCATAAACACCCTCGCCAATAACCTTCAAAACAACCTCCTTGAAGCCACCCGAAGTACCCTCATTCTGACTATTAACCTCGACCTTCCAGCCACGCTTCTCAAAGAATTTCAAATACATACGCATCAAATCCCCAGCAAAAATAGCAGCCTCATCGCCACCAGCACCACCACGAATCTCGACAATAGCATTCTTAGCATCCTGAGGATCGGCCGGAATCAACATCAACTGAATATCATCCTCCATCTGAGAGATCATAGGCTCCAGCTCCTCGATCTCCTCACGTGCCATCTCACGCATCTCCTCATCCTTCTCCGTAGCCAGAATATCTTTCGCCTCCTGAAGATTCTCAACCGCCAATTTATAACGATCAGCCGTCTCAATAATAGGCGACAACTCCTTATACTCACGGTTAAGCTTAATATAGCGTTTCATATCGCTCATAACCTCAGGATCTGTAATTTCCTGAGAGATCACCTTATAACGTTCACGAACGCCATCTAATTTTTCTAGTATCATATCTATGTTTCTAATTCTACAATCTAAACTCTTTTTTTTGTCGAAGGGCAAAAGAGAGATTAACCCAAGTAACCTTTCAGAAGTTTACTACGAGACGAGTTACGCAAACGGTGAATAGCCTTCTCCTTGATCTGACGAACACGCTCACGAGTCAACCCCAACTCCTCGCCAATCTCCTCAAGAGTCATCTCGGAGCAACCAATACCAAAGAAAAAACGAATAATATCACGCTCACGATCAGTCAAAGTCGAAAGTGCACGATCAATCTCAGTACACAAAGACTCATTAATCAAAGTACGGTCGGCATTAGGAGAGTCCGAATTGACCAAAACATCCAAAAGTGAGTTGTCATCCCCCTCAGCAAAAGGAGCATCAACCGAAACATGGCGACCCGAAACACGAAGAGTATCCGAAACCTTCTCTTTAGGCAAATCCAACAAACGAGCCAACTCCTCCGAAGATGGAGTACGTTCGTTCTCCTGCTCAAAACGAGCAAAAGCCTTATTAATACGATTCAAAGAACCCACCTGATTCAAAGGCAAACGAACAATACGAGACTGCTCTGCCAAAGCCTGAAGAATAGATTGACGAATCCACCAAACAGCATAAGAGATAAACTTAAAACCACGAGTTTCATCAAACTTCTCTGCCGCTTTGATTAGCCCCAAATTCCCCTCGTTAATCAAATCGGGAAGCGTAAGACCCTGATTCTGATACTGTTTTGCCACCGAAACGACAAAACGCAGATTGGCTTTAGTCAATTTCTCTAGTGCAATAGCGTCACCTTTGCGGATCCGCTGGGCTAGCTCTACCTCCTCTTCGACCGTAATAAGTTCCTCTCGACCAATCTCTTGTAGGTACTTATCTAGTGATGCACTCTCACGATTTGTAATTGACTTTGTGATTTTTAATTGTCTCATTGATTGTCTCTCCTTGGTTTTATCTTTTTTGGTTATCTTCTTGGTTGGTGAATCGAGCGCATGACAATACACCCCCACCAGTTTGTCGCATTCACTCTCCTTGAAAAAACTTGGGCGATCAAACGGGTGAGGGTGTTAAACCTTCAATAGTTATTACTTATTTCTCACGCAAGAGGAGTCGATCCTTTGACCGAACACGCCCTCTTGTGGGGAAACTGAAAGTCATTAGTTATTCACGATCTGGTAGATCACCTGACGACCATCAGGCAGATAGCCATCAATCGAGCTCACAGTGTCGGTTATTCTGTTCAGGTCGCTCACCGAGCTTACTGGACGTTCGTTGACGTGTGTTATGATAAAGCCAGTGCGAACTCTACTTTTGGCGAGTAGGCCATCTGCCGATAGCGATACTACTTGTAGACCACCTTTGATTCCTAGTTTTTTAAGGGTTGCTGCGTTTGGAGTTTGGAACTCGCCACCCAAAAGTTTAGCCACATCGACCGCATCTTTGGCAAGAAGTTCTGTCTCTCCAGCTCTATTACGTAGAATCACATCAAAATGTTTCATTTGTCCCGATCTTTTTACGCTAATTTTTATTTTATCTCCTGGGCGCAGTTTCGCTAGTCCCTCTTGCAGTGCTGCACTTGTGCGGATTGGGGTGTCGTTTAGAGCTACTATAACGTCGTTTTTGCGGATTCCGGCCTCTTTGGCAGCTCCCTCGTCTTGCACCTCGGCAACATATAGACCTTCGTTCTGGTCGACATTAAGTTCTTCGGCATATTTCTCTAGCCACTGTGGCGTGATCTCGGCATAGGCGATACCCAGCATTGCACGTTGCACGGCTCCAAACTCACGTAGGTCGGCTACGACTTTGCGCACGATCGAACTTGGCACGGCAAACGAATAGCCGATATACGACCCTGTATTCGATTTTAGGATTGTGTTTATACCAATCAAACGCCCTTGGGTGGTCACCAGTGCTCCTCCCGAGTTACCAGGGTTGACCACAGCATCGGTTTGGATAAACGACTCAATATCTAGGGTCGACGAGGTGCTTTGACTTGCACCCAACGAACGCCCTTTGGCACTGATGATACCAGCGGTCACGGTACTAGTAAGCCCCATTGGGTTACCCACAGCCAAGACCCACTCCCCTAGGCGTAGATCATCCGAATCGCCAAATTGCAAAACAGGGAGGTTCTCCTCGTCGATCTTTATCAAAGCAATATCGGTGCTTGGATCCGTACCAATCAACGTAGCCTTATAGCTTTTGCCATTATAGAGAGTAATATTCAACTCATCAGCTTTATCGACCACATGGTTATTAGTCACAATATAGCCATCCGACGAGATAATCACACCCGAACCGCCCGAACGTTGAGAACGAGTCTGAGGCTCACTCTGCTGCTGTTGCTGACGTTGCTGAGGCCCAAAAAAGAATTCAAAAGGATCAAAACTACCGCTACCGCCCGAACCACGAAGCTCAATGGTCTGCACATTCTCGACATTAACCACAGCATTGACAGTCATCT
>JAWXTL010000098.1:0-5842 GCA_044433565.1 Rikenellaceae bacterium
TTACCACTAGAATAGTTAGAGATAAAACGAACAGGGTCGATATTCTCGACAGTACCTCCAGCAGTAATCATAACCTTAACGCCCCCGAAGCTAACACCCTCCAAACGCAAAGAGTCAAGTATCTCAAGGGCAATATCCTCAGGCTCTGCCATACGCCCCTTGCCAATAAGTCCACTAGCGAGGAAGCCATCACCTGGCTCAATAACCCGAACCCCAACAGAGAGAAGTCGCTCAATATTGGATTGAGTAGTAGGATGAGCAAACATATCCAAATCCATAGCAGGAGCAATCCAAACAGGACAACGAGCCGAAAGATAGGTAGTAAGCAACAAATTATCGGCAACCCCCGAAGCCATCTTGGCAATAGTATTAGCCGTAGCAGGGGCAATAACCATCAAATCAGCCCACTCCCCCAAAGAGATATGAGAATTCCAAGCCCCATTCTGGGGATCGAAATTCTCAACCAAAATCGGATTACCACTAACAGTGGCCATCGTAAGAGGGGTAATAAAATCTTTGGCCGACGAGGTCATAACAACCCGAACATTAGCTCCCGCCTTTTTAAGCTCACGAACCAAAGATGCTGATTTATAGGCTGCAATACCACCTGTTACACCCACAAGTATATTCATACTCATCAAAGAAAAAAAGATGAAAAAATTAGTCTATATCTCTTGGATTGGCACCCACTTAGAAAGCCTTTCTCTCAACCTCTATCTCGCCACTCAAGAACTCCTCGGTAGCAACCAACACAGGCTTTGGCAATCGCTCATAATGCTTTGAAAGCTCGATTTGCTCACGATTCTCAAAAGTCTCCTCAAGCGAATCTGGGGTGTTGACAAAATCCTGCAATTTGCGCTGCAACTCTGTTTTGGTCTGCGCAGCAACCTCATTAGCACGACGTGCTATAATATTTACGCTCTGATAGATATTACCTGTTGGAGCATCTAGTTCGCTGATTGTACGTGTTGTAGTGTTTGTTGGGATGTTCTTTTTTGTCTGTTCCATTTATTATTTTGATTACCGTTACGGTTATTTTATGTTTCTTTTTCGGGGGGGTTATTCTCTAACCCAGAGAGTCTTGCGAACAATAACACTTATTCGCAAGACCCCGTGATAGTTCTATTTCCGGCTAGGGCAGTAACTACTACTGCACCTCACCATCTCCGTCGGTGATTCCCTCGGCTTCACCCGTGCGAGAATACTCATTCGAGAGTCGTTTAATCTCTTTGACCTCTTTTTTCACCACTGCTTTTCGCTCTTTCCAAGTTTTCTTATACTCGGTCATAGCCTCACGTTCGTGTTTAATCGTCTTTTTCAGACGCTGACGTTCCTCTTTGGTATCGACATTAAACATCTCCTCTTTGGCATTAAGGATATTAACTCGACGCTCAATAATCGCCTCTTCCAAAGATCGAACCTCCTGGGATTGAGCACCATATTGGCGAGTAAAGATCGTAGCACGAGTAAACATATCTTCTAGCTCCTTATCAAACTGACGACTCTCAGGATACATTCCCTTGAAGTTATAGTAGGCATCAATCATACTCATATAACGATCGAGCTGACGAGCAAACACCGAGTTTTCGGCATAATCAAACCAAGACTTGCAAATAAGGAACATCATCTCTTCTTTATAAGGTATATCAGGCTGATCTTTCAGAGCAAATCTCAAAGAGGTAATCGCCGCATTATACTTACCCAATTTGTGATAAAGTGCCGCATTCATATAGGTCTTCTGATAGAGCTGAAGAGTCAACTCATCAATCATCTCATAGATAAAAGGCACTTGCAAACTCTCGGGATAACGATTCAAATACTCATTGAAAGCAATAATAGACATACGAGTATTCTCTTGGTCACGCTCATGGCTCAACACCGAGCGATAGTAGCACATAGCATACAAGAACTCTGCCTCTTCGGCAAAACTAGAGCGAGTAAAGCGGCTACGATAAGTATCAAAGGTCTCACCCGCTGTGCTAAAGCTACCCGAATTATAGAGAGACTTACCAATATAAAATAGCAGCGTATCCTCACGAGGAGTACCTAGGATGTCGTTATAGACATTTTCAAAAAGTCCAATAGCTCGTTTGTATTTCTTCTCATGATATAGTCGCATACCCTCGGTGTACTTGGCATCTGTATCACCACTCTTGAGCAGCTCGTTATAACTAGAGCAAGAGAGCATCATAATAGAGAGTAAGGGAAGGAGGGTAAGTAAAATCTGTTTTGTTTTCATAAACTGAATTGATCTGTAATAAATGTAATATCTCAATATCCACGCAAAGGTATATTTTTTTTATCGTTCTACAAACTTAAATAGCCGTCATGTATATTTTTTTTAACAAACGATTGAATGAGAAAGTATATTATATACCTTTATGCGATTTTTAGCCATCTTGACTATATCGCAAACTTACAAAATTATTTATACAAACCAAAAAACAATTTTCAAGAATGAAAACTCTAATGAATTTTATGTTTTCGCTATTGACACTAGCTATGATGATGTCATGCCAAAACTCAAACAACCAGACATCAACCCAAGAGAATTCGACTCACAACACAAGCAAATCAGAGACCCCGAGCGATTCACACCACCAAGATCACCATAGCGACCAGACGACCTCCAACTTTCAGATCGCAGATTATCAACATCAAAGCCTCCCAAAATCTCTCTTTGAAGGCGAAGAACATTGGATCGAAGAGATGAAAAAAAACGATCCCAATTTTTTCGACAAACTAGCACTGGGTCAAAGCCCAAAATACCTCTTGATCGGATGTAGCGACAGCCGTGTACCAGTTGCACAACTCCTAGGACTCAAAGCCGGTGAGATCTTCGTACACCGTAACATCGCCAACCTAGCAACAGTAAACGACCCAAGCGTCAATGCCGTGGTCGAATATGCCGTAGATCACCTAGGAATCGAACACATAATTATCTGTGGACACACCGACTGCGGAGGAGTCAAAGCCGCACTATCACACCACGACCACGGAGGATTGAATAGCTGGTTGAACGAAATCCGAGTAACAATCGACGAAAACGCAAAAGAACTAAGCCAGATCAAAGACCAAAAAGAGTTGGTCGATGACCTAGTTAGATTGAACGTCCTGAAACAGTGCCAAAACCTAATGAAGTTCTCATGCGTACAGAAATCATGGAAACAAAAAGGAATCCCACACATCCAAGGATTGATCTTCGACGTGGCAACAGCCAAGCTAACAGACCTAGATGTCGACAACAAAGAACTATACCAGCAGATAAAATTCTCAAGCGATATAGAACTATAAACCAATCATCTTAAAGTCCAAATTACGTAAGGAAATGTGGATATAAATTTGGTATCTCAATGAAAGTTGCGTACCTTTGGCGTCAATTAATTCTAAGTAAAACACAATAATACAATTATTACAGTGGATATTTTTGACAGAATCAAAACACTAGGTGGCGGCCCAATCGGGCAATATATTGAATATAGCCACGGCTATTTTTCGTTCCCAAAACTAGAGGGACCTATCGGCCCAAGAATGCAATTTCGTGGTAAAGAGATGCTTAACTGGAGCCTTAACAACTATCTTGGACTGGCGGCACATCCCGAGGTGATGGAAGCCGATGCTAAAGGAGCAGCAGAATATGGTATGGCAGCACCTATGGGTGCACGTATGATGAGTGGTCAAACCAAATGGCACGAACTTTTGGAACAACGATTGGCTGCTTTCGTTGGCAAACCAGACGCTTTCCTTCTGAACTTCGGTTACCAAGGTATGGTTTCGATTATCGACGCACTGGTTGGTGCTCGTGACGTTATCGTTTATGATTCGGAGTCTCACGCTTGTATCATCGACGGTCTTATGATCCATAAAGGTAAGGGTGGTAAACGCTTCGTTTTCCCTCATAATGATATTGCTAACTGCCGCAAACAACTTGAACGTGCAACTAAATTGGTTGCCAAAACTGGTGGCGGTATCCTTGTTATTACCGAGGGTGTCTTTGGTATGAAGGGTGACCTAGGTAAATTGGATGAAATCGTTGCTCTGAAAAAAGAGTTCAACTTCCGTATCTTGGTTGATGATGCTCACGGTTTTGGTACTATGGGTAAAACAGGTGCTGGTACTATCGAACATTTTGATGTTGCCGATGGTATCGACGTTCACTTCTCTACTTTTGCTAAATCAATGGCAGGTATTGGTGCATTTGTTGCAGCCGAGAAATATATCGTTGACTACTTCCGCTACAACTTGCGTTCGCAATTGTACGCCAAGTCGCTTCCAATGCCTATGACTATGGGTGCGCTGAAACGTCTTGATCTTTTGCAACAACACCCAGAGTTCAAAGAGCAACTTTGGACTATTGTAAACGCACTACAAAGCGGTTTGACCGAGCGTGGTTTTGATATTGGATGTACTCTTTCGCCTGTAACTCCTGTCTATATGAAGGGTGGTGTCAACGAGGCTACTAACCTTGTGGCTGACTTGCGTGAGACCTACAATCTATTCTGTTCGGTTGTGGTTTATCCTGTTATTCCTAAAGGTGAGATTATCTTGCGTTTGATTCCTACTGCGGCTCACACACTAGAGGATGTTCAATATACTTTGGATACTTTCAGTAAGATCAAAGATAAATTGGCTAACGGCGAATATCAGAAAGAGATGCCTTCGATGGCTGAGTAATTCTTGGGGCTAGGAGTCTGCCTAGCGATAGGATTATACTACAAAAAAAAAGTGCAGGGTTCTTCATGGCGAGGGATCCTGCAATTTTTTTTGCTTAACATATTGACATGGTTCGTTTTTTATTTATCTTTGCTACTGAAACGAGTATCATTTACTAACAATTAAAATCTACAAGCCATGAAAAAACTTCTTTTTGTTATTGTTTGCCTTACAATGACTGTTACATTTGCCAATGCTCAATCTAATTACAAAAGTATAACTTCGGTGGCTCAATTTGAGAAGCTGTTGGATGGTTCGGACGATGAAGATCGTTTGTTGGTTGGTGACCGTGGTATTGTTCTTGATTTTACTGCTACATGGTGTAATCCTTGTAAGAGTTTTGCTCCTATTTTCAAGTCTGTGGCTTCACGATTTGTGGGTAAGGTTGATTTTTATACTGTTGATTATGACAAGAACCCTGAGATGGTTGAACTTTTTGAGGTCGAGGTTGTTCCTACTTTGGTATTTATTCCTGTTTGTGGAGATCCTACTATTATCAAGGGTGCTATACAGGATGCTGATGAGTTTGCAGAGGCTGTCAGGGATTTGACCTTATGATGATTTTCTATCTGGGGGGGTATTTACTCTTAGATATATTTTGGCGAGATCCCACTATGATTTTGATAGTGGGATCTCATTTTTTGATTGAAACTTTGAGGGCGTTCTAATCCGAGGAATTTCCAATTGCGATAGCGGAGATTTGCCTTCACCAGAAGGGAAATCTCTACGGGGCGGACGGCTCCCCCCGTCGGGAGCCCCGTAAACCTGAAGGCTTACGAGCCACACCGACAGCCGCCCGAGAACACTCCATATCTCCTAAAATAACATTACTCAGCCTCCTGCTCCCGATCATCCGCCTTCGAGTCACGCTTAGCAATACGAGCCAACTTGCGATCCTGACGACGCTTACGACGACTATCCAAATACTCCAAATATCGCTGCTTGAGATCCGACCAACTCTGGAAACTCTGCCTGAAATAAATACCTACACCACTCTCCTGCAATCCCTGTGACTCATCAAAACGGTCAATAATACGAGTAAATCCCTTCATAGACAAAGTCTGAGCCTTATTAAGCATAACTGTAATACCCCCCTCGCCCGTAAAAGGATTCTGCTGATTGGTAGCCA
>JAWXTL010000099.1:0-5827 GCA_044433565.1 Rikenellaceae bacterium
GCAAGTGTTGTGGGGCAAGAGCATATTACAACTACCCTAAAGAGTGCTATCGTCAAGGGGCAATTGGCTCATGCCTATCTTTTTACTGGCCCTCGTGGGGTTGGCAAGACCACTTGTGCGCGTATCTTTGCCAAGGCTATCAACTGTCAGACTCCTTCGGCTGGGGGTGAGGCTTGTGGCGAGTGTGAATCTTGTCGGGCTTTTGATGAGGGTCGTTCGTGGGGTATTCACGAATTGGATGCTGCATCGAACAACTCGGTCGAGGATATTCGTTTGTTGATCGAGAAGGTGAGGATTCCACCTCAGGTGGGGCGTTATAGTGTCTATATTATTGATGAGGTGCATATGCTTTCGAGTGCCGCTTTCAATGCTTTTTTGAAGACTTTGGAAGAGCCTCCTCACTATGCTCTCTTTATTTTGGCTACCACCGAGAAGCATAAGATCTTGCCTACTATTCTTTCACGTTGTCAGAGCTATGATTTTCGTCGTATAGGGGTGCTGGATATTGTGGGATACCTAGAGTATGTAGCCCAGAGTGAGGGGGTTGGTTATGATGCTGAGTCGCTAAATATTATTGCTCAAAAGGCCGATGGAGGTATGCGAGATGCACTTTCTACTTTCGATCGGGTTGTTTCGTATAGTGGCAACAACCTCTCGATCGAGAAGACAGCCGAAAGTGTGGGAGCTTTGGACTATAATAACTATTTCCGTGCCATAGACCTTGCTCAAGCTTCGGATTATGGGGCACTTCTGATGATCTATGACCAGACTCTGCGCAGTGGATTCGAGGGTGGATTGTTTTTGAGTGGACTGGCACGTCATATACGTGATTTGTTGGTTGCCAAGAACCCCACAACAGTACCGTTGTTGGATGTAGCAGGTAGTTTGTCCGATCGTTACATTGCCCAATCTTCGGCATTAGAGCTAGAGTGGATATTGGGTGCCATGCAGCTAATAAACCAGAGCGACGCATCATATCGGATGGCAACAAATCGTCGTTTGCACACTGAGTTGGCATTGATGAAGCTCTGTGGGTTAAAAAAAAAAGATAACGGGGAGCAATTAATCATAGCCGATGTAGTCCCACTACCTGCTGTTGTTGTAACAGAGAGGGTAGCGGTGCAACCATCTGTGCAACCAGTGGCAGTTCAACCAACTGTGCAACCAGTGGCAGTTCAACCAGCGGTACAACCAACGATTCAACAAGTGGTTTCGACTCCTATTGTAGAAACTACTATTGTTGAGACCCCTAAACCTACTCCAACACCCACTCCAGAGCAAACCCCTACGGCTACCAAAGCCCGACGTGTCTCGATTACCGGAGTCAAAATCAACAACACCCCAATCCCCGAAGAAACCACCACCGAAATAAAACCCCAAACCCCAAACCAAACAACGCCTACCCACACCCCAGACCAAATAGAAGAGATACTAAATCTGGGATGGCAAAAAATATGCGACCACTGGAACAAACTCCAAAGACCACGCATAGCAACCGCCCTTGAGGTCAAAACCATATCCCAAGATCAAGTGACAATCCAAGTGGGCAACGAAACCCTAAGCGAACTGCTAATCGAAAACCAAATCGAAATAGAAAGCTCAATCCTAGAGATCCTAGGGGTAAGAGCACACCTAATCATGGAACTCTCGAAAGTAGAGATCCAACACAAACCCGTCTCGCCCGAACAAAAACTAGAATTCCTGCAAAAGAAAAACCCAAAACTTAAAAAACTAGTAAACGCTCTAGCCCTCTCGGTAAATATCTAACAGCACACACCCATATCCCATCACCCAGATGACATTCGATATATCAAGACAATCACCCCTCTCGACAATACTGCTATTTCTGTTACTAGCGGCAATCTTTTGGAGCAGTTCGGTGATGACCTCACCCGAGCCGCTGGATAGTTTCACCCCAATAGCACAAAGTATCGACCGATGGGCACTGGATAATAGCTCCATAACACTAATCATCACGGCAGCCATTATGATATGGATCTCGTTTCTGATTACACGCCTAACAATTCGCAGGGTGGAGTTTCTCGAAAAGAGTTACCTACCAGCCCTAGTCTTTATTGTTGTGGGGGCAGGATACAACAATTCGGAGCTAAGTCTACGTCCGCTGCTTTCGACCCTTTCGACAGTCTATGCTATTAATCTATTGATACGTGGTAGTTACTACAAAGGGCTGTCATCGGGGATTTTTATTGTTTCGGGCGCATGGGTCGGGGTGTCGATTCTGCTATTTATACAGTCGATCATTCTTATTCCTATGTTGTTTTTGGGGTTGATAGTTTTTCGTCGCTTCGACCTTCGTGAGTGGCTTTCGCTACTTGCTGGGGTGATACTTCCCATTGCGTTGACCCTTTTGACATGGTATATTCTCGACTATGATCTATTGCAGATGTGGGACAATATAATCTACCGACTATCACGCTATAATGGCGATCTGGACTCGATATTCAGAAACCTAAACACCCTGCATTGGAGTTTTATAATCACAATAGTTATACTCTTTATAATCTCGGTTGTCTCCTATCTTACGACCCGTCGACACCGAACAGTAAAATACCAAAGCCCAATCAGTTTCTTTATCTGGTTTACGTTGTTTATCTGCGCAATGTCTCTTTTGACCCCCCTGCGCACGATATACTATATGCCACTAGTGGCACTACCGCTATCCATACTGCTTTCGAGCTCTTTTAACGGTCGCAAAGCAAGTTTCTTCTCAAATTTCTTGTATGCCATGTTAATCATAACAGCCGTGGCTATTACGATCTTCCCTACAATTGAGCAATTGATTAACTAGCTCTTTAGAGCGTTGGTGTAAGAATTAGGCAGGGTAAAACAATTATTAAATAATTATTTTACCCTACTTAATTTGGGCGATCACCTCTTTTTTTGTAACTTTGAGTTTCCTAAAACTTTTTTTATTATGAAAAGAGATCTCTCCGTCGAAGACTTCTTGGGCAATCCCAATGCTCTAATTATTGATGTTCGTACCCCAGCAGAATATGCCTTGGGGCATATCAGGGGGGCTTATAATATGCCCATCTTCGAGAACGACGAACGAGCAGAAGTAGGCACTATCTACAAAAAAATATCTCGTAATCGAGCTGTCGAACGTGGCTTGGAGATTGTGGGCGGCAAATTAGCCCGTTTTGTGCGTGAGGCACGTGAGGTGGCTCAGGGGCGTGATATTTATCTCTATTGTTGGCGTGGGGGAATGCGAAGCGGAAGTATGCAATGGCTGCTCTCGACGGCAGGTCTAAAGGTTTCGCTACTAAAGGGGGGGTATAAACGATTTCGTTCGGATTTTGAGTCACAACTCGACAAGCCATGGAAGTTTATGACCCTAGGTGGTCGCACAGGCTGTGGCAAAAGCGATATACTAAGAGAGATCGAAGCCCAAGGCGAACAGATGCTAGATCTCGAAGCACTAGCCAACCACAAAGGTTCGGCCTTTGGGGGCATGGGGCTAGGGGAACAACCCACAACCGAAGAGTTTATCAATCGAATACACTACAAACTTCGATCGTTCGACCCCTCACGGGTCATTTGGTGCGAGGGCGAGAGTATCCTGATCGGTCATGTCTATATCCCCGAGCGGCTATTCAAGATGTTGGGTAGTTCGCCATCCATCAATTTCGATCTCGATCTGGAATGTCGTATCGAGCGATTGGTGGCCGAATATGGCGGATTTGAGATGGAAGATCTCTCAACAGCCTTTCTGCGTATTCGCAAACGCTTGGGCAACGACAATCTCAAACTAGCACAAGAGGCACTAAAGGTCGGAGACGTAGCAACAGCGGCAAGAATTGCCCTGATATATTATGACAAAAGCTACGCCCATTCGGGGGGGAGACGTGAAGGAGAACGGCTAGAACCAATCTTTAGCGAGAGAGACGACCCTCGGCAGAGTGCCCAAAGATTGATAGAAATATACTACTCGCATTTTAAAAAATAAATAGAACTACCAGAGATATGGAAATAGTAGATACTCGGGGGATGCTCTGTCCGCAACCTCTAATTGTGACCAAACGTGCCATCAATAAACTATCAGAGGGTACTCAGGTCGAAGTACTTTATGACAACGAAACAGCCAAAGACAACCTTCTTTCGTTTTTGCGTGAGCTAAAGATCGAACCATCTTTGACCACCAATGCTGGGGGGGATAGTGTTATTCGTTTTGTACTGGGCGAGGGTTCTTCGTCGATGGATTTGCCTTCGGACGATGAGATTGTCTGCCCTGTGGAGAGTGCAACTTCGGCTGAAAAAGGGGGATATGTTGTGGCGATACGTAGCGAACTTATGGGCGAGGGCGACCCGAAATTGGGGGCTATCCTACTTCGAGCATTTATCAATACCCTGCCCGATAGCGGCAAAGCACTACCTTCGCATATCGTGCTCTATAACAGCGGAGTACGTGTAGCACTCACGGGAGTGGATTGCGCCGAGTCTCTGGCAAAACTAGAAGAGATGGGGGTTAAGATCATAGCCTGTGGCACCTGTCTGGACTACTACGAGGTGAAATCTCAACTCGCAGTAGGCAAAGTGGGCAATATGCTCGATATAGCACAAACCTTGGTTAGTGCTCACCACGTCGTATATCTCTAAAATAATAAATTTATGGAAAAGCGAAACGGCTACTTTGATAATGCAGCAACCTCACATCCCAAATCCGAGAGTGTGATCCACGCCATAAATCACTATCTGCAACGTGGGGGGACTTATGGTCGGGTGGCCTATGATCGTGCGGTCGAAAATACACGCATGGTCGAACGTTGCCGGATGCAGATTGCCCGTTTGATTGGCTGCCCAGAGAGCGACCGTGTGGTCTTTAGTGCCAATGCTACATGGGCTGCCAATGCCATTTTGCAGCGATTTGGATTCCAATCGGGCGATATTGTCTACCACTCGGGAATGGAACACAATGCAGTGATGCGCCCTCTGACCTTCTTGGAGCAGAGCGTGGGAATTGTGCTTCGCCAGTTGCCTAGCGACCAATATGGCGTAGTGGATATGAATCAGCTCTATGATATGGATCTGAGCGATGCACGACTGGTAGTTATCAACCATGCAAGTAACATAAATGGTGTGGTACAACCGCTATGGAGCATTTCACGTGAGCTACCCCAAGGGGTTGAACTTTTTGTGGATGCTAGTCAGAGTCTGGGGGCAGTCGATATTAATGTCGAGGAGATGGGGATTGACTATATGATCTTTACGGGTCATAAATCTCTGGGAGGTGTTACGGGCGTTGGAGGATATTATAGTCGTCGTGACCTAGAGGGATTTGTCTTTGGCGGCACTGGTAGCCGTAGTGATAGCTATCTTATGCCCGAAGAATCGCCCGATCGCTACGAAGCCGGAACGCCAAATCTGGTGGGACTAGCTGCGCTGTATGCTGCTGTGTGCCAGAGGGTAGAACCTCGACACTCTCGTCGTGATTTTGTTGAGATGATCGAGAGCTTACGTCTGATTGGGGGGCTAACGATCTATTGCGCAAGGGCACTAGACGGAGTTGAGTTGTTTTCGTTTACCCACGAGCGATTGACCCCCTCGCAGATTGCCGATCGCCTCTCGCAAGAGTTTGATATTGATGTTCGTCAGGGGCTGCATTGTGCACCATTGGCTCATCGCACATTGGGAACTTTTGCTGATGGAACAGTCCGAGTATCACTCTCGCCATTTCACACTCTTGAGGATTTGAACTATTTTAGAGAATCATTATTAACTATAATTTCTAGCTCTACCAATGAGTAGATATATTGCTATCTTTGCTTCGGCACGTAAGGTTGTCCTAGCCAAGATATATTGCTATCTT
>JAWXTL010000100.1:0-5794 GCA_044433565.1 Rikenellaceae bacterium
GGAAACAACTCTATGGAGAGAGCGAAGGAAAACAAGGCAAGGGGCTATTCCCAGCCAGTGTAACACTCACGGCCGATCTACACTCAATGGGTCAATATATCCAAGATGGAGAGCGTTCTCTATTCGAGACAGTTATTAGTGTCGAAGAGTCAAAAAACAGTGTCGTTATGCAGAGCAACGAGGACAATCTCGATGGGCTAAACTTCCTAGCTGGTCGTCGCCTAATCGAAATTAACCACATGGCGCAACTAGGTACTATGTTGGCTCACGTAGATGGTGGAGTGCCTAATATCGAAATCCAGATCCAAAGGATCGACGAATATAACATCGGTCAGTTGATCTATTTCTTCGAGAAAGCGTGTGGTATGAGTGGCTATGCCTTGGGCATCAACCCATTCGACCAGCCAGGTGTCGAAGATTACAAACGCAATATGTTTGCATTGCTAGGCAAAGCAGGATACGAGGCAGAGGGCGAAGCACTACGTAGCAGATTATAAAAACCCCTACCCTCTTGTGGATATGACGATCCGAAAAAAGAAAGAGAGGGATAAAAAACCAATAAGAAAGAGATGTTTGGAATAAGAGTATTTGGCACCCAAAAGCCTCGACAATTTAATTTCCATGCCCGTTACTGGGATCGTGAGGCAGACGAAAAAGAGCAACGTCGCCGTGAAGTACTAGGCGATAAATATGTCGACGGAGGCAAAAACTACGAGCCAGGGTCTTTGATCCGTGAGGCTCAGTTGCGTCGTCTGAGCAATGCTCGTCGCACACAAAGTAAAAGTAAAACCACACTGATTCGTGGGCTTTTGTTTGTGGGTATGGTCTTTGTAATTCTCTATTTGATTACCAACTTTTATGGCAAGATAGAACTCTAGTTATTAGAGCTAGAGCCTAAATCTTAAGAGTATCGAAATTATTTTTGTATTTGTCGCAAGTGGGAGTTATAGAATTACTTAGTGCTACGGTTGCCGATCAGATTGCTGCTGGAGAGGTGGTAAATCGCCCTGCGGCTGTGGTCAAAGAGCTGCTAGAGAATGCAGTAGATGCAGGTGCACAGAATATCGTTCTGAAGATCGTGGATGCCGGACATACCATGATCCAGATCATTGATGATGGCTGCGGAATGAGTCCTGAGGATGCTCTGATGGCATATAAACGCCATGCGACCTCGAAGATTCGTTCGGCGGACGATCTCTTTGCGCTTTCGACTTTTGGATTTCGGGGTGAGGCTTTGCCCTCGATTGCCTCGGTCACTCAGCTTGAGATGAAGACCCGACGTGAGCAAGACGAACTGGGGATTGAGGTGACCATCAGCGGTGGTGAATTTCAGGGGCAACGTAGCGTTCAGTGCGATCGGGGAACTTCGATTGCTGTGAGAAATATCTTTTATAATACGCCTGCTCGTCGTAAATTCCTACGCACCATAGCCACCGAACGCAAACAGATACTCATAGAGCTCGAACGTGTTGCTATGGTCAACCCTCAGATCTGTTTTACATATCAGAATGAGAATGACACTCCTGTGGTCTATCGAGCCACAACCCAAAGGCAACGAGTGGGTGAGTTGATTAAAAAACAGGTAGACAAATCATTGTTGCCGGTCGAGGTTTCGGTTTCGCATTTTAGCCTAAAAGGGTGGATTAGCGAACCACATCAATATGCCAAAAGCACAGTAAGTAGCGGTTATTTCTTTATCAATGGTCGCTTTATGAAAAATCTAGCCCTAGCCAAAGCGGTGGTCAATGGCTACGGGAGACTTCTACCACAGGGGGCATTTCCATATTTCTACCTCTTTATGCAGGTCGACCCCACTCAGATAGATGTCAATATCCACCCCACCAAAACCGAAGTCAAATTCGAGGACGAGCAGACCATCTGGCAATTGGTCAATACGGCTGTGCGACGCACTCTGGGGAGTGCCAATGTAGCACCGACAATAGATTTCGCCAACCCCGTTTCGATAGATATTCCTGCCTATCGGGCAATAGATAGTTCGTCACTAAGGACTCCAAAGACAACCGATCGAGCAGGATACAATCCTTTTGCGGTGGAGACTCCAAGTGGCTTTTCGCCAATGGCAATAGATATTGATACACCACCGTCGGATGGTGGATTCTCAAGGAACAACTGGGCACCAGCTTCGGAGTTCGACCCCGAGCAGATACCATTCACCGAAGATATACCCGATTATCTGCTCAACCGTCAGCTATCGAGCGAACAACTCCTAGAGCAACAAGCAGCACCATCGAGCGAGGAATCATTCGAGGAGCTAGAGTCCCTAGAGTCCTCCTACGGTGAGTTTGTCTCACAGGAATCTTTTTCGGAAATCACATCGCCAGAAGAGCAATCCGAGTTTATCGAACAACCATCATACCAGTGGCAACAAGAACAAGCCCCAAGCCACCAACAAAGCACGCTAGATATTGAATACTCCATAACAGAAGCACTGCAATGGGGGGCAAGATATTTGATAACTACCCACACGCAAGGAGTAGTGGTGATCGACTACCCACGTGCCCTAGAGCGAATAAGCTACGAAAGGCTAATGAGAACCATAAACCTTAGCCACGCAGGGCAAAAACTACTAATGCCCGAGATGATAGATATGACCCTAGCCGAAGCCCAACAACTGCTAGGGGTAAGCGAAGAATTAGCAACAATGGGTCTGGAAATTGTAGATATGGGATCGGGGTCAATCTCAATCTATTCGATGCCCTCGATCCTAATCGACAAAATCAGCCCAGGGGAGCTAATAGCGCAAATCACAGAGGCAATCCTAGGTAATATGGCTGCCCAAAACATAAAAGAAAAAATCGTAGAGGCAATCTCTAGCAGCACCTCACGTATTCGCCCAACAACACTAAGTGAAAGCGAAAGAGTAAACATAATAAACGAACTATTCTGTTGCAGCGAACCTGCATACACCCCGTCGGGACTTCCCGTAATACACAAATTGGAAGGCTCACAGATCGAAAAATTTTTTAAACGCCGATGAATCGACTTTTTAACCCCAAAACCGTAGTAGGCAATCTGCTACTGATGAATGTTGTTGTGTTTTTGATACAATATATGTTCCCTCGTTATGAAATTCAAATCCTAGAGAACTTCGCACTCTTCAATATGAACTCGCCATTCTTCAGAATTTGGCAGCCAGTGAGCTATATGTTCTTGCACGGAAATTTCTCGCACCTATTCTTCAATATGTTTGCACTATGGATGTTTGGTCGCCAGATTGAATATGATCTAGGGCAGAAGAAATTTGTGACCTACTATTTTGCAACAGGCATCGGAGCAGCACTAATCAATATGCTGGTGGGATATTTCATGTCATCGGGGGCTTCGGGTGCCGAACTCCAAAGCCTAATGTACACCCCAACCGTAGGAGCTTCGGGAGCCGTATTTGGACTGCTATTAGCCTTTGGTATGTTGCATCCCGATGTACGCATCATGCTACTTATACCCCCAGTCCCAATCAAAGCAAAATGGTTCGTGGTAATCTATGGAGTAATCGAGCTACTAGGAGGAGTCAGAGGAGGAGACAACATTGCCCATTTTGCCCATCTAGGGGGAATGATCTTTGGCTTTGCACTGCTAATCTATTGGCGAAAAGCACGACCAACATTTAGACGTTAATTTCTCTCTCGACAAGAAGACTCAAAGAATCAATGAAACAAAAAAAGAGAAAAACTAAACTCTCGATCGTCATCAATCTAGCACTCATACTACTATGTATCGCTAGTGCTGTGGTGTTGATAATTGGGTATTTTGCATCGACCACCGACCCACGTGAGAATAGTTGGATTCCTGTTGTGGGACTCTCGCTGCATATTTTGATCTTTTTGAATATCCTCTGGTTGTTCTTCTGGATCTTGCGTCGCAAGGTGTGGCTACTGATTCCACTGATAGCCCTGCTGTGTGGAGTGGGACATTTTGGGGACTACTATCAGATCGAGATGACCAAAGAGTATGGCTCCGAGAACCGATCAAAGCTAGATACGATAACCATCGCCACCTATAATGTAGCAGGATTTAAACACCTGCTCGATACTGACCGTCGTGCCCAAGCGGTCGATAGTATAGCGGCCTATTTTAAAGCTCAGAAGGTCGATGTGATCTGTATGCAAGAGTATCTTGACAACCCAAAAGATAGCATGACACTCTATGGCGACGCCTTCTCGCAATGGCCATACGTCGACTTTATGAAGATCGTCAAAGAGAAGAAATTGCACAAGGGCATGATGGTGATGAGTCGCTATCCGCTGCGCAACATGAACTACTACAAATTCAAAGGGGCAGTAAATGGTTTTATGTCGGTCGATCTACTTCGAGCCAAAGCAGACACCATCACCCTGTTTAACTGCCACATGCAAAGCACAGAGTTCAATCAGACCCAACCCGAAGGACTAACAGCCCTAGTGGAGAGAGAAGATCGAGAAGAGGCAATGATAAAAGTCAACGAAAAGCTGAATGTCAACTTTGGTAAACGTGCCCAGCAGGTCGATTCGCTGCGTTATGTGATCGACAGTCTTCGAGGGCGAGTGATAGTGGCTGGAGATTTCAACGACACCCCAAACTCATGGGCGGTGACCACCACACGATCAGACGACCTGAGGGATAGTTTTCGTGAGGCAGGATCGGGCTATGGATATAGTTATCGACCAATGAAAAAGCTCTTTAGGATAGACTATGTGCTCTATCACCAAGATTATTTCGAGGCTCTGGAGTATAGCTCACCCGAGCTACCATGGAGCGATCACAACCCCGTGGTGGTAAAACTCGTTGTGAAGGATATAAATCAAGAATAAAAAAAACTAAATAAAATTTGTAAAATGAAAGAGATTATTGAGAAAATATGGGAGGATCGCTCACTAGCGCAAACCACCGAAGGTCAAGCGGCGATTCGTGAGGTGATCGAGAAACTAGACAAAGGAGAGTTGCGTTGTGCAGAGCCAATAGGCAATGGAGAGTGGCAAGTGAACGAATGGGTCAAAAAGGCAGTATTGATGTACTTCCCAATCCAAAAAATGCGCACCATGCAGTGCGGTGAGTTGGAGTTCTATGACAAGATGGATCTCAAGAGCGACTACGAGAAATTGGGTGTTCGTGTAGTGCCTCATGCAGTGGCACGTTATGGTTCATATATTGCTTCGGGTGCTATTCTTATGCCATCATACGTAAATATTGGAGCTTATGTCGACCAAGGAACAATGGTCGATACATGGGCTACGGTGGGTAGTTGTGCTCAGATCGGCAAGGGTGTGCACCTAAGCGGTGGCGTTGGTATTGGGGGTGTATTAGAGCCAGTACAAGCAGCACCAGTAATTATCGAGGACAACTGTTTTGTGGGTTCTCGTTGTATTGTGGTCGAAGGTGCACATATTGGTGCAGAGGCTGTATTGGGAGCAAACGTAGTAATCACAGCATCGACCAAGATTATTGATGTGACAGGTTCTGAGCCAGTTGAATATCGTGGATATGTACCGCCTCGTTCGGTGGTTATCCCAGGGTCATTTGCCAAGGAGTATCCAGCAGGTACTTTCAATGTTCCATGTGCAATGATTATCGGTAAGCGCAAAGAGTCAACCGACAAGAAAACCTCGCTAAACGATTCACTACGTGAATTTGGGGTTTCGGTATAATTTTGATCGTCTAGGGTAATGGTACACACAGAAGAAGAGTAACGGGTGATCTCGGACGGCTGTCGAGGTGGCTCGTAAGGCCATCGGGTTTACTGGGCTCCCGACGGGGGGAGCCGTACGCCCCGTAGATTTTTCTGACGAAAAATCCGCTG
>JAWXTL010000101.1:0-5752 GCA_044433565.1 Rikenellaceae bacterium
ACCGTCATATCAATTATCGACTCTGTGGCATAGGTTGCACTCTCGCCACTCTCCAATTCACAACGTATCGAGAGATCTTTAACCCCCTTTTCTGAGGCATTAACGACTCTAATTGCCGACCACTTCTGATCGTCCTCGCCAATAATAATATCCGCCAAAGTCATATCTCTCTTGGTAAACATAACAGGTTGCGAAGGCTTAATAACTTTAGCCTCGACATAGCCAAAACGACCTGGAGTAAAGATAAATTGATTAACACCCTTATTTGTCTTAAACGGTATAAGTGTATAACCAAAGTCATAGTGATCGCCCTCGTGAGGCATTCCGTTTACTATGGTACGAGTTCCCCCTGTTGCTTGAAGAAGCATAATCTCAGACTTCTCGGCTGTATATTCGCTATAAAGATAAGCATTGCGAAGTTTGCGATCCCTGAAACGACCTGTCTCATCACTTTTGATAGGAGTCCACTGTACATCATCATCTTTTTCACCATAATTTACAGCCTCTAGGTTGCCGCTATATGGATTTTTAAAGTTACTGGTAAAGGTTTCCCACGCTAGGGCATCTCCCATCTGGAAGATATAGCCACTCATTGCGGTTTTCGGCAGAAAGTAACCATCTGCGAAGTTGTAGGCTACAATGCCTTCGTCTACTTTTTCTACACGCTCTTGACCAAAATAGGCCACAACATCACCCGTCTTTTGTTTCTGCTGTGCCGAAACCGAAAAGATAGTTGCCATTGCTAGTGAGCAAGAAATAAATTGTTTTAACATAATATTATTTTGAGTTATTGTGATTTTATCGCAAATATAGTGATAATATTACATATAGGGTCGATATTGTGACAAAATATGCTGTGACTATTGTGTTGGTTGTACTCACTTTGGAGCATAAAGGAGACCGTTGCAAGGCGGCGATATTTTAAAGATAACTCAGTGTGCTCTTCACTCACATCTACCATTTACGCCTATTTGTAGGGTAGGGAGACTCGGATTACTTTTTGAGTATTTCAAGTTCAGCATATCCTGCGACGTTATCTTTTTGGGTGTTTGACAACATTGTCAGGCGGATATATCGAGCTGTGGTTGCCTCGAAGTTTTTCTCTTGCCAGATAGGGTTGTTTTGGATATTAGAAAATTCACCTTGGCTGACGCTTTCCCAATTCTTTCCATCTCTTGAGACGCTAAATTCATATTGATTTATCACTCCACGTCGACCTTCGCTTTGATCGGGTAGGTATCTAAAGCCTTTAATATCGTGCGCCGCGCCCATATCTATTGTAAGATCAATAGGTGGCGTTGCTTCTTGGTAGCAAACGGTTTTAGGGTCTTTGTCTACTATTTTTCCTAAGTCAATCTCCTTCTCTTCGGCTGTCCAGTTCTCTGGCGAGACTAGCTGCGAAACCTCCGTGGTTGTTTGAGCCTGAGGTTTCTTCCATTCCTCAGTGGCGTAAAACATCTCGATATTAGAAATCGTTGGACACGCCTTAGCATCGGTGATTGTGAAACGAATCTGGTCGGTCTCAACAGTCTCGAAGCGCAGTATCCGCTTATACCCTATGGTGGTTGCCTTTGCCACCTCTTGCCATGCTC
Organism: Rikenellaceae bacterium; assembly: GCA_044433565.1. GTDB lineage: Bacteria > Bacteroidota > Bacteroidia > Bacteroidales > Rikenellaceae > Mucinivorans. The sequence goes on from JAWXTL010000101.1 coordinate 1,593, forward strand.
CCTCGACAAATGCCTCGACCTTGAACCCTCTCACACGTTGCCCCAATCGAATATATTCTTGAACGAGAAGACGGTTTATTTTGGTTGTTTTGCCTAGGTCGAATGTGATGCAGCCTGTATTTACTCCATCTTCGGTTGCCCAATAGGTCTCTTTGTTGTTATCATTCACTGCCTCTGCCGAGAAATCTCTACCTCTCTCATTTGAAGATTTAACGTCGACATCATAAACAAGATTATGCCCTAGGTCAGAGTCAATGGCCTGTTTCATTCGCTTTAGTGTCTCAACATCATTTTCGTGAATCAGACCACGCCTATCGGGCGGCAGGTTAAGAAGCAGTGAGCCGTTGTTGCCCACCGAATTATAATATATATTCATTAGCCTATCGAGTGAATGCACCTTGTCGTCCTCTGACTGGCGATAGAACCAACTTGGACGTATCGAAACATCAACCTCCGATGGCACCCAGTTGATACCATCCTCGTTACCCTGGTTTAGCTCTGGGTAGTTTGGTAGTCCGGGTGTGTATCGTTCCGAAAAAAGGGTGCTCCATACCGATTCGCCCGAGGTTCCAGACTCGTTACCACACCAACGCACATCTAGCCCTCCGTTGCCAAAGATCACGGCATTGGGTTGCAATTGGCGAATCATGCTAAAGGTTTCGTCCCACTGATAATATGTGGCACGGTCGATTTCACGATGTTCGTTTGCACCACCGTAATATCCTGTCCCTCCGTTGGCACCATCGAACCACACCTCAAATACTTCGCCATAATTGGTCAATAGCTCTTGGAGTTGATTGCGCATATATGTGATATACTCTGGTCGACCATATTCGGCATGATTTCTGTCCCATGGCGAGAGGTAGATTCCGAATTTCAATCCGTATTTTTTACACGCCTCTGACAATTCCCCCACAACGTCGCCTTTTCCTTGTTTCCATGGCGAGTTTTTGACCGTATATTCTGAGTACTTTGATGGCCATAGGCAAAATCCGTCGTGATGTTTGCAGGTGAGGATGATTCCTTTCATTCCTGCCTCTTTGCACGCTTTTGCCCACTGCTCACAGTCTAGCTCTGAGGGGTTAAATAGTGTTGTGGGTTTGTCACCTGTTTCCCATTCGGTTGCTGTGAAGGTGTTGATTGAGAAGTGGATAAAGGCGTAGTATTCCATCTCTTGCCACATCATTTGTCGTTCTGATGGCACTGCTCCAAATGGCTCGGGTGCTACTCCTCTCTTTTGACACGAGGCGAGTGATAGGGTTGCGATTAGTAATAATAGAATGTTTTTCATAATTATTTGTGTTACATTTGTTTTGCTTCAACCTGCTTGTGCTGTTGTTTTTTAAGGTTTATTGCCATGAGAGGATTGGGTATCCGCTGTTGATATTTATGGTATAATCCTCCATCCATATTGGCGTGGTGGAGATAACGGATTTATTTAGTGTCACCGCAAATGAGCCACCTGTCATTACTTCGGTGGTTGTAGACGTACCAGTATAGTTCTGAAGAGAAGAAGCCCCATTAGTCCTAATAAACGTTACACTTTCCTCGTAGTAACAATCTGTAAATGTCTTATTACTAACATTTTCACCCACCACAGCACCAAAGTTAGCGGCGGTGTAACCACTAGCGGTGGTAGTTATCGTCTTAGCTGCGCTATAACAACTCTCAATTTCGGTATTTTCGGCACCTCCTACTATACCTCCTATTGTCGTATAGCCCGATATATTGCCCCTGTTGTAGCAATTTTCTATTGTTGGGGCTGTTCCATTTGAATTACCTGCTATTCCCCCCACGTACGATTCTGTTGAGGTAATATCATTTGTGTTGTAGGATATTGAAATATCGCTACCGTGGTTATCTCCTGTTATACCTCCCACACTAGACTTTTGGCTATCGGTAGTCCGACCTATAGCTCCAGTATTATAGCAGTTGATAACTTTGCCACTCAACTCATTATATCCAGCCACGCCACCAAAATTGTAACCGGTGGTATTGCCATATAAGGCACTGACGGTGTTAGTATTATAACAGTTGATAATAGTACCTGAATTTTGTCCAGCCACACCACTAACAGTAGATATACCTAATACCGTACCCGTATTATAGCAACTAGCGATAGTTCCTGTGTTCAAGGCTGTTATACCAGCAACACCCGTTTCCAGGGACTCGCCAGTAATACTGCCAATGTTATAGCAGTTGGTAATGGTACCTTCATTCGTTCCTGCTATGCCTCCTACACTATTTCCGCCACTAATATCACCAGAATTTTGACAATTGGTAATAATAGAATTGCCAATAGCCTTTCCGGCAATACCACCAACACCCACATTATTACCTACGATTGTTGCACTGTTTTGACAATTCCTAATAGTAGTATTGTTGGAATAGCCCACAAAACCACCACTATTATTATTGCCCTCTATTTCACCCAAGATCGCCAAATCACAAATAGTTGCGCCATCGGTATAACCAAATAGTCCTTGGCATATCTCCTCTGAGCGGCTGATATATAAACCCGAAATAGTGAAATTATTACCATCGAAAGTACCACCAAAAGGATACGAAGATGTTCCAATGGGAGTATGTTGGTCGTTCTGTGACCCATCCAACGCAATATCATTGGTCACAATAAAATAAGTACCCGAATAGGTAACCCCCATCTCTGCATCATAGTTAGTACCTGCATTTACATTAGTCGAAAGCAAACGCAAATCATTGGCAGTAGAGATCAGATAAGGATCGCTCTCCGTACCCGAACCCTGCCAAGGAGTAAGATCCGAAACAGGAGCCGTGTAACGCACACCAGCCAAATAGGACTTAGAGGTCGTAACCTCACGAATATCATAAGCATTATTATCAGAGTCATACAAACTAAAAGTCAAAGTACGCTCACCCTCCCCGCAAGACTCGATCATAATATGAGAGGTGTAGTAATAATCATCGGCAGGGGTGATCTCAGAATAAGTGACACTATAAGTTGCCGAACCATTAGCGAAAATCAAATAATCAGGACGCTCGTCACTAACAAAAGTAAAGCTCATAACAGCCATCTGGTGCTCGAAAGCAACAGTAATCTTCTGGTCGTCACCATCCGAATAAGTGAAACTTGCCTCCATATAACAAGCATCATCCAAATTAGCAATCAAATCGCCATCCTGCTCAGAAGTCAAATCACGGGCACGAGCCGCCTCCAAAGTGGTCGCAGTCGAAGCAGGGTAAATAGCAATATAGTCCGTGTCATCATCCAAAGTAAAGCTGGTTTTGGGTGTAAAAGCCTCACTCGCAACATCGCTACAAGAATAATCGCCCACATAGCCACCACCGTCAGCCGTATAAACACTAAAAGCGTCACCCTCCTCCCAAGTCAAAGAAATACCCGACTCAGAGTTGTCCGAGAACTCTATCTTAGTATCAGCAACACAAGCATAAAGCATAGAAGTACCAGAGGTAACCCCCCTCTGAAGATCACTTTTCTCACAAGAAACAACACCCAAAGCGGCTACCACCACAAGTGCAAAAGATAACAACAATCTGCGCATGATAATAAAAGCTAAAAATTACCAAGCCTTGTCATTACCAAATCCAGACAAACAGAGAACACCCTCGATCCCAATCTCAATAACCTCAATTTGAGGGGGTAAATAATTTTCATTCATAGCAAGTTGGGGTTTTAAATTAAAAATTATTTTTGGTCATATAATAGACCTGCAATGGCAAAGGTAATATATTTAACTCTCACAAACAAAAGAATCTAACACAAATCTGCAAGTGATTTTCAGTGCCGAAATAGTTTGTTGCATAATCTGATTCGCAAAAAGAGATTTGTAAAACTAAAAAAACATTCATACTTTTGTCATATGTGTCAAACACTACTGTCAAATTACACAAGTCAAAAATTGAAATATGAAAGAAGCTGGAGTAGAAAAAGATATTAAGGAGGCTGCTCTGAGGGTATTTATCTCGAAGGGGTATGAGTCCACGTCGATGAGCGATATAGCTAAGGAGGTGGGGATCGGACGAACGGCATTGCACTACTATTTTAGAACCAAGTTGATACTCTTCGATGCAATAATATGCGATTTTGCAGATCTTCTGTTGCCGAACATAGCAGGTATAGCAAATCGAGAGGGGAGTATAATCGACAAAATCCCCGATAT
>JAWXTL010000102.1:0-5752 GCA_044433565.1 Rikenellaceae bacterium
TAAACGACTCTCCATCCTTATCGAATGAGATACTCGAAATGGGTGCTGCAACAACCAATTGGGGTCTTGCTCCGCTTTTGGTCGATACCTTATAAAGTTCTGCCAACCATGCCGCAGGATTTAGAGCACTCGATGCTGGATCTTCGATCGTAGCCGAGAAGTAAACCTGAGAGTTGTCGGCACTAAATGCTAGTGGCGTTTCGGCTGCCGAGTGGGTCGTAAGACGTGTTGGCTGACCACCCTGAGCCGGAATTGTGTAGACATCAAATCCACCCTCTTTGTCCGAGGCGAAAGCTATCGTTCGGCTATCGTGCGACCAAACGGGGAAACTCTCGTGATCGACCGAGCTGGTTAGTTGGGTTGCGGTACCTCCCGAGGTGGGTACTGTATAAAGGTCGCCTTTATATTTGAAGGCAATCTGTTGTCCGTCGGGCAAAATAGCACTATAACGCAACCATAGGGGTGAGCCATAACTACTTATTGCCATCGAGCATAAGAGAAAGGTAAGGAATCTTTTTTTCATGTAAGTTTATTTTTGTGATTTATTTTTTTTGATTCTCGATTTTGTAATCTTTTCGGTCTACCCCTGCGCCTTTGATTGTTAGCGATTTCCATTGCTTGGGTAGTTTTGATGGTTGTTGCACTAGCCCTTGATCGGTGATCTGCAACCCCCCGAAGCCAAATATTACCGCTTGAAGCATACCCCCTGCTCCTGTTGCGAAATAGGGATTGTTGGAATTTGCACTCTCTGATAACACCCCAAAAGGAGGGCGTTTGTGAGGGATATAACTTCGTTTGAATAGCTCATACGCCATCTGGGGGTCTCCCAATTTGCTGTAAAGAATCGAAAGAATAGATCGCCCCATAGCCGGACCATTGACATTAATGCGATCTTGATAGTAGCTCAAATCTCGACGAATCTGCGCTGTGTCGCTTACCACTCCAAGCGGATATGCCAAAAGGTTGACATCCGCCTGTTTTACTATTGCTCCGTCATAGGTCGAATGTTCCATTGTTGTTCCATCTGCCATATAATTGAATCGCAATCCACCAGCCACACGCCCCCATGCAGGTTTTGCTGCAAAGCCCAATTCACCAGCCGCCTCAATAGCCGCCATCAGAGCAACACGAGCCGAACCATTAGTGAACGCATTATCATCGACATTGGGTGCATACTCATTGGCACCCACCACATTTCTGATCGAATAAGAGCCATCATCATTGAGCGTGGCACGTGAAACCCAAAAATCTGCAACATTGAGTATCACCTCGAACCCCTCGGTTTCGAGCCAATGGCGATCGCCCGTTAGGCAATAGTAATTCCAAAAAGCAATGCCAATATCGGCTGTAATATGGTGTTCGAGCGTACCAGTTAAGCACCACGTGGGAGTAGCTTCCTCTCCCGAATCATCACTCTCCCAAGGGAACATAGCCCCACGGTAGCCAAACATCTCGGCACGTTGCTGAGCCTTCGCCAGACGATCTGTACGATAGTCAATATGTGAACGAGCAATATCCGAACCCAGAACCAACATCGGAGGATACATCCAAAGCTCCGAATCCCAAAAAACATGACCATTATATCCCGTAGTAGTCGACAATCCCATGGGTGGAACGCTCAGTCGTGATCCTGCTCGTTGGAAAGAGTAGAGGTTATAGAGTGCCAATCGAACATCGAGTTGATCTTCGGGAGCACCCTCGATAATAATATCGCCCTGCCAAAGATCCTCCCAAGAGCGAGTGTGACCATCTGTCAGGTGGTCAATGGTCTGTTGCAAAGCATAGACTGCCATGCGTTCGGCTTCGGCTCGTGGGTCAAAGAAATCAGCAGATGAGGTCGCCGCCCCCACCAGTGCAAAACGATAGGTCTCTCCCTTTTTAAGCTCCACCTCAAAACGCATATCTTTGTCAGTGGAGAATATCTGAGGTTTCTGGTTATCAAACATAAAAGCACTAGCGGTAGAGAGATCCCACATCGAAGTAAGGCTCTTAGCCTCGCTAACAAAGACAGGCATAAGATTTTCGGCATCACGTAGCTCCTTAAAAGCCACAGAAGTATCGTGCAACTCTTCGGCAAAAGCAGTGGCGTTCCAAGCGCAAAGCGTAATATCACTCGAAGGCGCAATCTCGACAACCGCCAAAGTCATATAAGGCAGATTGCGAAGAGCACGAAGCGAATAGCTTACCCGTGTTCCCCGATAATCAACCGTGGTCGCCAGATAAGCCTCACGCATATTAAGGCTCTGAGACCACTCTGTTGTATTTTGGTCGGTGAGCTGAACGCCATCAATACTAATACCCAAATTGGTCATCACCGGAGCACGAACAATACGAGAGACATCGCCCCGTGCCGCTTTGTCATAAACCCCATTGAGAATAACGTCGGAGCTGCTAAAAAGAGAAGCCCCACTAACAACCCCTATGCGACCATTAGCCAAAGTGACACCGTTGTAATTATCTTTTGAGTGAGCCTCGACGATCCACCCCTCATCGCTTTTGTTTTGGGCATTCTGTGCACGAAGTTCAAAGAGAGAGAGCGAAATAAGCAGGGCGATCCATATTCCTTTTTTCATTGTTTTTTTCATTGTTATAGTAGGTTAATTAAGTTTGGGAGTTAATAACACAAAGGTATAAAATTTTATGCAAACCATAGCGTAGTATATGATTCCTAAAAGAAATGGATAGTTCTAGGGCTCCCCCCCCCACGGGAGCCCTGCACTACTTACGTAGCACATGACCCAGTAAGAGTCCCAGAAAATACCCGAGTGTCCCAGAATAATCAATATCTTCGAGGGTGATAATATTCCAAATTGCGATAGCGGAGATTTTCCCAAAGGGAAAATCTCTACGGGGCGGACGGCTCCCCCCGTCGGGAGCCCCGTAACCCTGACGGCTTACGTGTCACACCGACAGCCGTCCGCCCCGTAGATTTTTCTAGCGAAAAATCCGCTATCGCAATTGAACCATTTCTATTCCAAAGGGGTCACATCATCCAATGAGCGAAGCAACAACTGCTGCTTACCACTATAATAAGCCAAAATACCCACCAGTCGAACCCGACCCTCGGCCAAAGAATCTGAGGCAAACGAAGAGTAAGACGAAGTATAAACCGTAAGTTTATCGGAATTGTCATCCACAAAAGCCTGACTGCCAGAGTAAACATCCTCGCCTCCATCAGAAAATAAACCCTCTAAAGACAACAAATGCCCTGTGTGAGCGGCTGTGAGATCCGAAACCGAAACCTCCAAAGCCGAAACCTGAGAAGAACCAATGCCACGCTGCAAATGCAACTCAATCAAAGAGGGTGAATTGATTGTCTCGATGCCATATTCGCCCGATGTGCTATCCAAAGTACCCTGATAACCAATCTGCAAAACCGAATCAACAACGCCCACCGCAGCACCTTTCAAAGAGAGATTGACATTAGCCCCAACCGGATAACGCTCATAAAGATCAAACAAACCTATACAAAGCACCACGACCGATTCGGAATCCTCGATATAGAGCTTCTTATAAATATTACCAGTCGAATCCGAAGAGATCACCCACCCCGAAACAACAACATCGTCAGTAATTGTCCCCATACCAGCATACCCCGAAAGATCCGAAATAGAGCTATTGCAACTCCAAAGAGGATCGACCGAAAGTTGTGCATCCTCAAAACGATCAAAAGAGCACCCAACGCCCAAAAGAAGTAAAATCAAAAACCAAATACGCATAACAGATCAAAGTATAAAAGAGATACTAACAAAACCATTGATCCCCAGTGCATAATAGTAGTTGCTATCACGTGGGGTATAGAGGTAATTCTCACGCACCAGACGAGAGGATTGATAACCTGCACTCTTGATCCCACGGCTATTGGTCAGGTTGTTGATCCCAGCATAGAGATTCAGACGTGAGCCGTTGTGAAGACGAAACGTGCGCCCACCAAAAATATCGAGTGTCATTCCCGATGGCAGTTTCTCTTGGGTGACAAACGAGATAGGGTCACTGGCCAATGCTATTGCCTCGGGCATATAACGTGCAGCCGATATAACCTCATAGCCCGAACCATAGCCATTGAGCGAGAGCGAAACACTCCAACCATAGGGCTTGTAACTCAACGACAAAGAGCCTACGTTCTGTGCCGACGACGAGCAATAGCGATCACGATACTGCAAAGTTGTCACACCCAGCAGCTCTCCCGTGGTATTATAATAGGATGTTGCCTCGGGGTCGCTAGTGAAGCGACTATCCGAAAGAGCAATCGCACCACAAAGCCAAAAAGAGTCTCCAAGTGCCACCTCGGCACTGAGTTCAAAACCCATATACCGACGATCAATACCCCTGATTACCATATCTGTGTAACGATAGTAGAGGTCGCTATAAAAATGGGTGATGTCGGTGGCATTATTCTCTTGGGTATAATACAACGAGCTAGAGACTCGCAGAGCATCGGTAACATAGTTGAAGTTTAGTTGCACAGAGGTGCAGATCTCGTTTGTGGGGTTGTCGATAAAGCTATTGCGATAATCGACATCAATCATTGAATTTTCGCCCAATGGTGCTGTGCTAGAGATCATTCCCATCAACCCCACCGACAATCGACCTCCCAAACGATACTCCACACCCAACTTTGACATATATTCCCATGATTGCATAACAGCCGAACGACCCAACGACTGTGAGCCAAGAAACATCTCTTTCTCCCAATACCCCTCACGAGAGAGTGTGCCATAGCCACCCGAGAGAGCGCCACTCAAATAGAATGAGTCGCTCACACGGTAGTTGAGAGAACTCCATGCCGAAAGATCCATACTCTGCAAAGAGTAATTGTAACCAAATATATCTCCCACCCCAACACGTCGATTAGGCTCGGCCATATTGTTCTGGGTCATCTGGGCATAATCATCGTCCGACTCCACGAAATAGTCAATATCTATCCAGTAGTCACCACCCAGAAGATCTTTTATGCGTTTGTAGCGATACTCTTTGGTGAAATAGGCTTCGGCTCCAGTCGAAAAGAGCAGTCGACCATCACCCGATTCCATGCTATATGTGGTCTGCAAACCACCCATTAGGGGCTCACGTATCTGCTCCTCGATGATATAATGTGAATCGGCAGAGGTGGTTATATTATAGAGATACAGAGACTCGAAATCCACTTGACTTACGCTTTGGTCGTGAGCCCACATCTGGGTCAACTTCTCACGAGCCTCCTCGCTCTCCTCAAAAGATGGTAAATAGCGATAGTAGTTGGGATTTGGGTTTGGTGCTCCTTGCCAGTTGAATGTCGAGTAGGAATTTATACCATACGAAGCATACACTGAGCTATAGAGGTTCGATAGGCGAGAAATCTGGAAATTGTGGGTGAGAAAGGCCACTGGCTGGTTGGTGGTCGATACCCTCACGGCACGTTGCTCACCATTTTGCCATCCCCAATTTGAATTATAGAGATTATTGCCTGTGAGTTGGTAGGCTTCGTCGGTTGCGGCTGAATTGTTTGCCCTCTCCAGTGGCGAGTAGAGCATCGTAAGAGCCATATCGTGTCGATCGCCCAACTGTTTATTGATGGTCATCGAACCGCCATACCCCTGAGCCCAAACCCCTTCGATCGAGAGTGAAGCCCCTCCACGATAGATCAATTCGCCACTAATGCCCCAGCCGTTACCCAGATTCATATTCTGATAGCTGATGGTTGTCTTGTTGGTGTATGTTCTGTTCGAGAAGGAATGGCTAATACGCAATCTCTCGTAGCTATAAGAGCGAG
>JAWXTL010000103.1:0-5739 GCA_044433565.1 Rikenellaceae bacterium
GTCCTGGGTCGCAGAGTGTAGCCGATCAATGGGGTATTGGTTGGGAGTATTCTTTGCTGAAGGAGGGTTATGTGGTGGCTTGTGTCGATGGTCGTGGTACGGGTCGTCGGGGCGAGGAGTTTCGCAAGGTGACCTATGGTAACCTTGGGGGCGTTGAGACTTTGGATCAGATTTCGGCAGCCGAGTATTTGGGTTCTTTGTCTTATATTGATTCTGAGCGCATTGGTATTTATGGTTGGAGCTATGGTGGATTTATGGCTTTGAATTGTATTTTGAAGGGCAACACTACTTTTGCTTTGGCCGTATCGGTGGCTCCTGTTACCTCTTGGCGATTCTATGATACTATCTATACGGAGCTTTACAATGGTCTTCCTCAGCAGAATGGTTCGGGGTATGATGATAATTCACCTTTGAATTTTGCTGATTTATTGCAGGGGAAGTTGTTTTTGGTTCATGGTACGGCCGATGACAATGTTCATGTTCAGAATAGCTATCAGATGATTGAGCGGTTGTTGAGTTCTGGGAAGGATTTTGATTGGATGATTTATCCTGATAAGAATCATAGTATGAATGATCGTCGTGGTTATCTTATGCGACGTATTATTCGTTATGTTGTAGAGAATTTGTAGAGGGGAGATATTTTTTGGTTGTTTCAAGTTTTCACTACTTTGGGGGTGTCCCCCCAAAAAAAACGACTAAAGTAGCACAAGACCCAGCAAGAGTCCCAGAAAAGACCCAGTCGTCCCAGAAAAATCAACGACTTTAGGGAATAAAATCTCCCCAATTGCGATAGCGGATAATTTTCCTTTGGAAGGAAAATTATCTACGGGGCGGACGGCTCCCCCACGGGAGCCCTGCACTACTTCGTAGCACAGGTCGCCCGAGCGTCCGAGAAACGATCCATTTCTTCAACAAAAAAGCTGCCGACACTTCTATTGATTTAGAAGTATCGGCAGCTTTTGTTTGCAGATCACACAGAGGCGACTATTTCAAAACCCCCAACTCACGACCCACCTTGGTAAATGCCGCAATACAACGATCCAAATGCTCTGTACTATGACCTGCCGAAACCTGAACACGAATACGTGCCTGATCCTTTGGTACAACAGGGTAATAGAATCCTGTAACATAAATACCCTCCTCGAACAATTTAGCTGCCATATCCTGCGAAAGCTTTGCATCATAAAGCATAACAGCGCAAATAGCCGACTCGGTAGGCTTAATATCAAATCCAGCAGCCTTCATCCCCGAGATAAAGTGCTCGACATTAGAGCTAAGTTTCGTGTGCAAATCATCACTCTCGCCCAGCATCTTGAAGACCTCTAGCGAAGCACCAACCACCGAAGGTGGAATGGAGTTAGAGAACAAATAAGGACGTGAACGCTGACGCAAAAGCTCGATAATCTCCGCACGACCAGTAGTAAAACCACCAATACCACCACCAAAAGCCTTGCCTAGTGTTCCGGTGAGAATATCAACCTCGCCCCGAACATTATATAGCTCCGTTACACCACGACCCGTAGCACCCACAACACCTGCCGAGTGACATTCGTCGACCATAACCAGCGCATCATATTTCTCGGCCAAAGCGCAAATCTTATCCATCGGAGCCACATTGCCATCCATCGAAAAGACACCATCGGTCACGATAATACGGAAACGTTGCGCCTGTGCCAATTTGAGTTGCTCTTCGAGATCCTCCATATCGGCATTGGCATAGCGATAGCGTTTTGCCTTACACAGACGTACACCGTCGATAATCGAGGCATGATTCAATGAGTCCGAAATAATAGCATCGTCCTGTGAGAACAAAGGCTCGAAAAGACCACCATTTGCATCGAAACAAGCAGCATAGAGAATAGTATCTTCGGTACCAAAATAGCTAGAAATAGCATTCTCCAACTCCTTGTGCATATCTTGCGTACCGCAGATAAAGCGCACCGACGACATGCCAAAACCGTGGCTGTCCATAGCCCGTTTTGCCCCTTCGATCAAACGAGGATTGTCCGAAAGACCTAGGTAGTTGTTGGCACAGAAGTTCAACACCTGTTGCCCCTTGACTGTGATCTGAGCCGCTTGAGTACTAGTGATCTCACGCTCTGATTTGTAGAGTCCTGCCTCTCTGATCGAAGCTAGTTCCTCTGTTAAATACGCTTTTAGTTTGCCGTACATAATGTTTTATGGGTTTTATTATTAAAAATTTGTAAATTTGCAGGTTCAAAACTTTAGCAAAGGTAGTTAAAGTTAGTTAGTTTAACACAATTTGCCGAGGGCAAATATAAATAAAATTTAGGTGAAAAAAACATTAAAATTCGGCGGCACCTCCGTGGGAAGTGCCACAAACATGCGTTGCGTGGCTCAGATCATCGTATCTGAGGGTTCTAATCTTACTGTGTTGTCGGCTATGTCGGGCACGACCGATGCTCTCGAAAAACTCGGAAAAACGGGCGAACGAGACGAGGCATTGGTGCTTCTGCGCTCTAAATATGGTCAGTGTATCGAAGAGTTGCTATCCCAAAAAGAGGCAGCTCTGGAGCGAATGGAGCAATCGTTGGAGATTATTGCCACTAGCCCTTCGCAAAAAGAGATCTTGGCTCAGGGCGAACTTCTAACTACTTTTATCTTTACCCAATACCTCACAGAGCAGGGCATTAAGGCGGAGTTGATCCATGCTCCCGATTTTATGAATACCGACGATCAGGGGTTGGTCGAGACCCAGCGTTTGGCTCTTTTGAAGGAGCGTTGCTCGGACTCTGAGACTCACTATGTGACCCAAGGATTTATCTGTACCAATTCTCAGGGACAGTTGGATAATCTGGGTCGTGGTGGTTCGGACTATTCGGCAGCCCTGATGGGGGTGGCTATCGACTCCAAAGAGGTTCAGATTTGGACTGATATTGATGGTATGCACACGGGAGATCCTCGTTTTGTCGAGGGTACTCGCACTATTCGTCGTATGAGCTTTGATGAGGCGGCCGAATTGGCCTATTTTGGGGCTAAGATTCTTCACCCTTCGACCATACAGCCTTGCAAGGCGGCAGGTGTCGATGTTCGCTTGAAGGATACTATGCACCCCGAGGCCGAGGGTACTCTGATTGGTAATTCGGATGAGAGTGCTATGAGCTTCCATGCCGTGGCGGCCAAAGATAATATTACGGTGGTTCGTATCACATCGGAGCGTATGTTGATGGCCTATGGCTTTTTGCGTCGGGTGTTCGAGGTGTTCGAGAAATACCAGACCCCGATTGATATGATTACCACTTCGGAGGTGGCGGTCTCTTTGACGGTCGATAATACGGCTCATTTGGATGCTATTTGCGAGGAGCTTCGTGATATGGCAACGGTCGAAATCGAGCAGAACAATACGATCGTTTGTATCGTGGGGCGTATCAACCATGAGCAGGTGGGTCTTGCGGCTCGTATCTTCAAGGCAATCGAGAACGTTCCGGTCAAGATGATCTCTTATGGGGCTTCTCACCGTTCGTTGGTGATGTTGATCTCGACCGAAAACAAGATAACGACTCTTCAGAGTCTTAATGATTTCTTATTCTAAACCTAGAACCTAGTTTTTTTTTGCATACTATGGCTAAATTTGCTTTAACCTCGGGGGAGGTTCCTCAGACTCCTTTTTATTATTATGACCTGAGCCTTTTGCGCTCGACGATCGAGACTTTGCAGCGTGAGGCTTCTCGCTTTGGCTATCATGTCCACTATGCTATGAAGGCTTGTATCGACCCTCGGGTTTTGGAGGTTATCTCGGATGCGGGACTTGGTGCTGACTGTGTTAGTGGCTGGGAGGTTGAACGTGCTTTGGAGAGTGGTTTTTCGGCCGATCGGGTGGTTTTTGCTGGTGTGGGCAAGAGCGATCGGGAGATTCGTTTTGCTCTCGACAAGGAGATCTTTTGCTTTAACTGCGAATCGTTGGAGGAGTTGCAGATCATCAACTCTTTGGCAGAGGAGCAGGGTAAGCGAGCTCGTGTGGCTTTGCGTATCAATCCTAATGTTGAGCCCTTGACCCATAAATATATCACTACGGGCAATGCTCAGAGCAAATTTGGTATTGCCTATACCGAGGTGGGCGAGGCACTCACTCAACTATCGTCGATGGCGAATGTCGAGATCGTGGGTATTCACTTCCATATCGGCTCTCAGGTTTTGGGGATGGACTATTTTGCTCAGTTGGCTCAACGTGGTGCGGAGATTTGCCAGTGGTTCGAGAATCAGGGGATCTCTTTGCAGGTGATTAATGTTGGTGGGGGACTGGGTATCGACTATAAGAATCCCGATGAGAATCCCGTTTCGGATTTCAAGGGTTATTTCGAGGCTTTTGCGGCTCATTTGCCCGAAGATAAGCAGATCCATTTTGAGCTTGGGCGTTCGATTGTGGGGCAGTGTGGTGAGCTTGTGACTCGTGTTTTGGTGACCAAAAAGAGCGTTGTGGGTTCGGATTATGCTATTGTCGATGCTGGATTTACCGAATTGATCCGCCCTGCACTATATGGCGCAAAACACGTGATCGAGAATCTTACAGCCCAAGGCGAAGAGCGTGAGATGGGAGTCTATTATATCGGGGGGCCTGTTTGTGAGTCGACCGATATTTTTGCCCGTGAGTTGCCTTTTCCCGTTAGTCGTCGTGGCGATATTCTGACGATCCGTTCGGTGGGAGCTTATGGCGCAGTGATGGGGATGAATTATAATATGCGCCCAACCCCAGAGTCTTATTATAGTGAACAATAGAAAAACAATGGACGAACTACTAAAATATTTTCCCGATCTTAGCCCTCGCCAACGGGAGCAATTCGAGGCTATGGGTGCTCTGTATATGGAGTGGAACTCGAAGATTAATGTTGTATCTCGCAAGGATATAGACCAGATCTATACTCGTCATATTCTTCATTCTTTGGCGGTTGCTCGATGCGCTAAGATCTCATCGGGCGATCGTGTGGCGGATGTTGGGTGTGGTGGGGGATTTCCGGTGATTCCCCTAGCGGTATTGATGCCCGATGTTCACTTCACGGCAATTGACTCGATTGGCAAGAAGATACGTGTGGTAAGCGAGATATCGTCGGCTCTAGGGCTCAAAAACCTAACGCCCATTAACGCTCGAATCGAGAGTGTAGAGGAGGATTTCGACTGGATCGTTTCACGTGCTGTGACCGAGCTCTCACGCTTTGTTGGGTGGACATGGGGCAAAACACGCAACGGGATCCTATATCTCAAGGGAGGGGATCTCGCCCAAGAGATAGCCGATTCGGGTAAGAAAGTCGAGCTATATAACCTTAGCGATTGGTACTCAGAGGAGTTCTTCGAGACAAAGCAGTTGCTTTATTTGCCAAAAAAGTAAAAAAAGTTAATAAAAATTTTGCAAAACAGAGTAAAATTCATACCTTTGCACCTCAATTTAGAATAGCCTAAAAATATAATACAATGAAAAGAACATTCCAACCATCAAAGCGCAAGCGCGCTAACAAGCACGGATTCCGTGCAAGAATGGCAACCGCTAATGGTCGCCGAGTACTAGCAGCACGTCGTGCAAAAGGTCGTGCAAAGCTTACAGTTTCTGACGAGAAATAGAGCGTAGTTCTTTTCTTTGGTAAGAGATAAAATTTGGCAACTCTGGTATTTATGCTGGGGTTGCTTTTTTGTGTTTTTTTCGGTAGCCCCGCACTACCAAAGCAGCCCATGACCCAGCAAGAGTCCCAGAAAAGACCCAGCAGAGTCCCAGAACAATCAACGACT
>JAWXTL010000104.1:0-5714 GCA_044433565.1 Rikenellaceae bacterium
CCATCGGGTTTACGGGGCTCCCGACGGGGGGAGCCGTCCGCCCCGTAGAGATTTCCCTTCTGTAAGAAGGGAAATCTCCGCTGTCGCAATTGAACAATTTTGACACAGAAGAGATTGGATTTTCTGGGACATTTGGGTATTTTCTGGGACTCTGCTGGGTCATGTGCTTCGATAGTAGTGCAGGGCGCAATTGGAAATCCCTCTGACCAAAAACGAAAGATCCTGCCCCTGAGAATAAACTCAGGGGCAGGATCTTCAATAAATATAGTATCCTTAGCAGAATAATGCCAAATGACTACAATTCCTCTTCACGACGCATTGCTGTAACATAAACCGCTTTAGCCATAGCCAAACGATTCTTAACAGATGGCTTAGTGTAGTATTGACGAGCACGAAGCTGTTTTACAACACCAGTTTTTTCGTATTTACGTTTGAATTTTTTAAGGGCTCTCTCGATAGGTTCTCCCTCTTTAACTTGCATGATAATCATATCTGTATTCTTTTTTTATTTTTTTTGTTTAATTCTAAATTATTGGTGTACGATCGTGTCGTACGAAAGGTAGGGAGCCAATTTTCGTGCCTCCGCAGGTGTTAGTATGTCGCTGTCTATCAGTTGCTGGTTATTAACTATAACTCCTTTCATTTTAGCTCCTTTGGTTATCCGCCCTGCCATATTATTGGTCACATAGGGATGGCTTACCAAGGTGTTTCGGGTTGCAAAGTTAATATTTATTTTTTGAATTACCGCAGTATCAACAAAAAATTTATCACCTAACTCTCTAAAATTCTCTGAGTTTATCCCCTTGATCTCTTTGAGTTGTTCGACACGCACGAAACCACCTAGCTTTTCTCGGTATTCGATGATTCTATCCGAGAGTATTTCTCCAATGCCATAGATCTTCTGGAGCTGTTGCTTTGTTGCTTGGTTTAGCTCGATGGGCACTGGGGTGGGGTATTGGTAGGTGCGTTTGGGGCGGTATCTGGCTCGGGGAATGACTCTTTGGGCTTTTTTGCGCAAGAGGGTCGAATCGGCTTGTCGGGCATAATCGTTCGTCTCCTCACCCACATCAATGAACCGACTACCCCACAAAATCACTCCCGTGAGTAGCAACAAAAACCCCATCCCAAAACCATATATTCTGCCTAGCTCTCTCACTCTAAAAAATTTTTATCTTTATCACCAAAATTTTACTTATTTTTGCACTAAATACATTACACAAAGATAGCTAAAATGGGCGTTATTTCAAAGATTAAACAACTAAAAGAGAGTCGCAATGCTGTGATTCTTGCACACTATTATACTACTGCCGAGATTCAGGATAATGCTGATTTTGTTGGCGATTCGTTGGCTCTCTCTCAGAAGGCAGCCACCACCGATGCTGATGTTATTCTCTTTGCGGGGGTTGATTTTATGGCCGAGACGGCAAAGATTCTCTCTCCCGAGAAGACGGTTTTGATTCCTGATCTTGAGTCGGGTTGTTCTTTGGCCGATAGTTGCCCTTCGGACTCTTTTGGGGAGTTTGTTGCTTTGCATCCCGACCATACGGTGATCTCCTATGTCAATACTACGGCGGCGGTCAAGGCCTTGTCGGATATTATTGTTACTTCGTCGAATGCCGTAGAGATTGTGGGTAGCCTTGATGCGGATACTAAGATTATTTTTGGGCCCGATCGTAATTTGGGTAGTTATGTTGCTTCGCAGACTGGGCGTGAGATGTTGATTTGGGATGGTGCTTGTCATGTTCATCAGCAATTCTCTTTGGAGCGTATTTTGGAGCTTAAAAAGGAGTTCCCTTCAGCTAAGATTTTGGCTCATCCCGAGTGTACTCGCCCTGTTTTGTTGGTGGCTGATGTTGTGGGATCTACTGCTGCTTTGTTGAACTATACTCTTTCGGATGATACTCAGGAGTATATTGTGGCTACCGAGAGTGGTATTATCCATCAGATGAGTAGTGCTTCTCCTTCTAAGCGTTTTATTGCGGCTCCGCCTCTTGATAGTAGTTGTGGTTGCAATGATTGTTCGTTTATGAAGCTTAATACTTTGGAAAAGGTTGCTTCGGCTCTTGAGACTCTTTCTCCTTCTATTGAGTTGGATGAGACTTTGCGTCAACGTGCCGAATTGCCTATTCGTCGTATGTTGGATATTTCTAAGGAGTTGGGGCTGATTTAAGGTCTCCTTGGGCAGATTCTTTTCCCGAAGAAATGGAATGTTCTCGGACGGCTGTCGGTGTGACACGTGCTTCGATAGAAGTACGGGGCTCCCGACGGGGGGAGCCGTCCGCCCCGTAGAGATTTTCCCTTCTGGTGAAGGCAAAATCTCCGCTATCGCAATTCGGAATATTATCATTCCTGAAGATATGGAATATTCTCGGACGCTACGGGTGTCATGTACTACTTTAGTAGTGCAGGGCTCCCGTGGGGGGAGCGTCCGCCCTGCTGAATTTCCTTACGGAAATTCTCGCTATCGCAATTCGGAAATTCCTCGGTCGATTATGCCGAAGCTACCATTTTTTCACTACTGTCCGTTGACATATAGTTGTGTACGGGCAGTAGGTGCACGACTCTATGTGGCGGCTTTGCACGAAGGGTCTGTTGGGGTCTAAGATCTCGCTGAATAGATCTTTTAGGTTCTGCTCGAATCGCTCTTTATATTCTGCCGACATCTCTCCGACCTCTCTCTCTTGCTCTTTGTCGTACAGATAGATTTCCATATCTCCTTTCGAGAAACGGCGCAATGAGTAGATACCCACTCTTGCGCCTGAGTGACATAGCCAGTAGATTAACCCTTGAAGCGCACTACCATTTGGTGCATGATATTTGCTTGGGTCTTCCTTGTCGTTGGTGCTAAATAGAGAATCTAGCCCATCAAAGCTATGATCGGCATCACCACTTTTATAGTCTATTATACGAATTTTCTTGTCGTTGAGAATATCAATACGATCGGCTATACCTCTGATATTGATCTGTCGATTGTTATCAAGGCTGAGTTGATATTCGAGTGGTGATTCGAGTTTTGCGATAGATGACAGAGAGCGATCATTAATATCTATTGTGATAATATTGCGTATCTGTTGTAGCACCAGTTGACTCATGTGGTTGATCGACACTCTCATTTGGTCGACTTCGGCTCTCGAACCCAAAATCTCTTTTGTAGCCTTTTCGATTGATTCTATGATCGTAGAGTCATCGTCAAGATATTCCTGCAACGCCTCCCGATTCAACCATACCTCAGTTGCCGCCCCCCCGTATTTGCTAGGAATCAAAGGCTTATAAAGATCTTCGATAGCCCAGTGAAGTATCGACCCATTCTGAGAAGGTTCGATCTCTAGGGTGTAATCACGCTGCTGGGGGATCTTGGCTATACGCTCAAAATAAAACTGCATAGGACAGTTGATATAACACCTAATCGAAGAGGGCGAATATCGAATTGCCGCCAAGGTACTTATCATCTGAGGATCTTTCGTGATCTCAATAGGCTCTGCCGCTTTGTGCGATTGAACTTGCAGGTCGACACCCACGTGTTTGATCTGGTGGGGTGATTCGTATTCGAGCTGATAGATAAAACGACTCTGTTCGCCTGTTGCGCTATCTTGCTGCGAGGTGCTATATACCAAGGTTATATTCTTGGCACGAGAGATTAGTCGATAGAAATAGTATGACCACATGGCTCCCGATTCGACAATTGTCGGAAGACCAAATCCCCGACGTAGATTTACGGGGATAAAACTGTTGGTGGCTCGATTGCCTGGGAAATTCTCGTCGCTCAACGAGAGGATAATGATATTCTCGAAATCCAATGTCCGACTCTCTAGGATACCCATAATCTGCAAACCTTTTAGCGGATCGCCATCATAGGGGATACGGGTATTTGCATTGACTTTGCCCAGTAGCGAGTGGAGCAACGAGATCGAAATCTCCTCTTTGTTCTTTGAGATCACCTCTTTGAGTTGCGCTAGGTTCGACTTTAGTGCCAACGTAAACTCGTTGTTATCTACCGAACTCTTGTCATCATCGCTAGTGTTGTGTGCAAAGTTATCAAGGATAAGTTGGTATCGGTCGATCAGCTCTATGGAGACAGGGCGATTGTGCGAGGTGTCAAATAGCAGTGAGAGTTTTTCTCGTGTAGGGTCGTCGAGGTGTGACTGATTGAGAATCTCGGTGGTGGTAAAATAGATATTCTTTAGCTCCTGAATTTTAGATAGTAGATTGGCGCAATCGCAATTACGACCTATATAAGGGTGGCTAAGGATTGATAATATATCCTCTAGGTAGTATCCTGCATCTGTTCGGTTGCGCTCAAGCGAGACCACCCGTTCAAAAAAGAGATAAGGTGCACTTTGGGTGAGCGAAGCCCCCATGGTGATATTTATATCCTCGATATGCGAGGGTAGTGAGTAGGTGAGGATTGGGAGCAGCGATTCGTCGGTCAGCACGATTGCTGTTCGTTGGTCAATGGTTTTATCTGCGTCTAGTATTTTTTGCAGTGCTCTCTCGACCGACTTACACTGCATAATATCGTTTGGAGCTTTGATTACCTCGATATTCTTGGGTTGCCCGAAATGCGAAGGTGCATGGTATTCGGGCGAGAATTTCGCTATGTTTCGGCGCAAGAATAGCCCTGCCTCCTCGCTTTTGTTGTTGACAAAATAGCTATCTCCATCCCAGAAAAATTCGGCTCTCTCGGCCTCTTTTAGCCTCTCTAGGATGATCTGTTCGCAACGATTCAATGCGTTGAACCCCACAAAAACATAGTGATCGTCGCCCTCTAGCCGATCTTCGTTGCCAAGCTGGGCTGCCTGACGATAGATCATTCCGCTGTAACCTATGCCTTGCTCGATCAACGCTGTGCGATATGCCACATATAGCTGGTTGAGGGTCGACCATATATTGTCGAAGGTTGCAAAATGTTGGGATCTCTCTCTTTGGTTGGTTTTGACCCTGCGCCAGAAGTTGAGTATCAGCTCTTTTTCGGGAAATTCATCGCCCAGAAGATCTTCCAGCTCTCTCAGGTCGCTCATATTCGAGTACAACAGAGCGGGGTCTATCATATATTTGTCGATGGTATCGAAATCGCTCAGAAGTAGTTTCCCCCAGCTATAAAAGAGGTCGAAGCTCTCTTTGCTGTGTGTGAAGCAGAGGTTATATTGTCTGTATAGTTCGTCGATGAGGGTCAGCTCGTGCGCCACCTCCAGACTGGTTAGTTGGCGTACGAGATCGTCGATTGATGCAAATTTGGGTTGCCAGATGGGTTGTTCGACCACCTGTGCCAACTCTTGTGCAAAGAAGCGAGTGGCACGACGATTTGGAAATACGATGGTTAGATTGCTGATCTGGGTGCCGTATTTTGCGTATAATTGTTGGGCTACTTCGCCAAGGAAACTATTCATCGTTGGGGTTTGTTTTTCTATTCAAACCAGTCGCCACGTGAGCGAAGCACTTGTTCTATTATATCTCTCACACAGCCATTTCCTCCTACGAATGCCGAGGTGTAGTGTGCTTTTGCACGGATTGAATCTATTGCATCGCTGGGTGCAACGCCTAGGCGTACCATTGACATTGGAGCCAGATCAGGGAAATCATCTCCCATATAGACCATCTTTTCTAGCGGAATATTTACTTGATGGGCGAAATCCTCTAGTGCTGCGACTTTGGTTTCACGGTTGAGGTAGATATGTTTGATACCTAGGTCATTCTTTGTTCTAGCTGTCGCCCCT
>JAWXTL010000105.1:0-5704 GCA_044433565.1 Rikenellaceae bacterium
GAGGATGCCATCGAGATAGACAACAGCGAGATGACCATCGAAGAGCAAGTAGATTGGATATTGGAGTTGGCACAAGAGCTAGGAGTTTGTTAGCCCGAATCAGCACAAAAACACCCTAGAAAAAAGTCCCAGAAAGTCCCAAAGAGTCCCAGAAAGTCCCAGAAACCCATCTAAACCCATCTAAACCCATCTAAACCCACCCAAAAACCCACCTAACACTATTGCAACTAAACAATAAAAGGCGTACCTTTGTGGTTTACCGCAAAAAATTAAGAATATATTAACACAACTAATCCACATAAACAAACTCAATGAAAAAGAAGACTTATCTTTTAAGCCTACTCTCAGCAGCCGTTCTGGCTGTGAGTTGTTCTCCTAAACTAGAGAACAAGGTCTACAACGAGGGGATCAACATTATCCCTGTACCGCTAGAGGTAACCCAAAATGATGCTACCCAATCATTCACCCTAACCAGTGATACCAAAGTTGTCGTTGCATCACCAGATTTTGCAGCCCCAGCAAACTATTTTATCTCGAAGGTTAAACAATCAACAGGTTTCAATTTGTCGGTTGTTGACGCTGCTCCCGAGGCTAACTTTATCTCTTTGGTGCTTAACACCCGTGTGGCAGTTGGCAACGAAGGCTATACACTATCGAGCAACGCCAATGGCGTTACGATCGAAGCTCGTACCCCACAAGGTGCTTTCTATGGTCTGCAATCACTACTTCAGTTGCTTCCAGCCGAGATCGAAAGTACTCAAAAAATCGACTATATCGCATGGACTGTTCCTGCGGTTGAGATCCGTGACGAACCACGCTTCAAATATCGTGGTTTGATGTTGGACGTTTGTCGCCACTTTATGCCAGTTGAAGATCTTAAAAAACAGATCGACGTATTGGCTATGTTCAAAATCAACCGCCTACACTGGCACTTGACCGAAGACCAAGCATGGCGTATCGAGATCAAGAAATATCCAAAACTTACCGAGCTAGGTTCTTTGCGTACCGAAGGTGATGGTCAGGTTTATGGCCCATTCTTCTATACCCAAGAGCAGATCAAAGAGGTGGTGGCTTATGCTGCTGAGCGTTATATCGACGTAATCCCTGAGATTGAGCTTCCAGGTCACGCACTTGCTGCTTTGACTGCTTATCCTGAGTTCTCTTGTACGGGCGGCCCTTTCAAACAACCACGTATTATCTGGGGTGTCGAAGAGGATGTATATTGTATTGGTAAAGAGGAGACTTTTGGTTTCCTAGAGGATATTATCTCGGAGGTAGTAGAATTGTTCCCTAGCGAATATTTCCATATCGGTGCTGACGAGTGTCCTAAGAACCGTTGGAAAGAGTGTCCAGATTGTCAAGCACGTGCCAAAAGCCTAGGTTTGACAGTCAAAACCGACGAGCATGGTACAAAACATAGCATCGAGGAGCAACTTCAAAGCTACACTGTGGGT
Source organism: Rikenellaceae bacterium (assembly GCA_044433565.1). Lineage (GTDB taxonomy): Bacteria > Bacteroidota > Bacteroidia > Bacteroidales > Rikenellaceae > Mucinivorans. The sequence goes on from JAWXTL010000105.1 coordinate 1,455, forward strand.
CGTGTCGAGGCTTTCTTGGCAACCAAAGGCAAAAAACTTATTGGCTGGGACGAAATCCTAGAGGGTGGTCTAACCCCAACTTCGACAGTGATGAGCTGGCGTGGTGAAGAGGGTGGTATCGCTGCTGCGCAAAATGGTAACGAGGTGATTATGACTCCAGGTCCTGGTGGTCTTTACCTTGACCACTTGCAAGGTGCTGCCGAAGTTGAGCAAACTTCGATCGGTGGCTACGCTCCACTAGAGAAAACATATAGCTATGAGCCAGTTCCAGCGCAACTTACCGAAGACCAGAAGAAATATATTATCGGTGCGCAAGGTAATGTGTGGACCGAATATATGTTGTCGACTCCAAATATGGAGTATATGATCTATCCACGTGTATTGGCAGTCTCTGAGTTTACTTGGTCTGATCCATCACGCAAAGATTTCACTTCGTTTGTGAAGCGTTTGGACAATGCAATGGTTCGTTTGGATATGCACGGTATCAACTACCATATCCCAATGCCAGAGGGTACATTGACTCAAAACGTGGTATTTACCGAGGAGTCAACCGAGGTTGAATTTAACAACACTCGTAACCTTGTGATGGTTTATACCACTGATGGTTCGGAGCCTACTGCACAATCTACTCTTTACACTGCACCTATCAAGGTTTCGGGTAAAGGCGAGATCAAGATTGCAACCAAATTGGTTAGCGACAAATTGAGCGCATCACGTACCGTTGCATACGAACAACAAACTCTTGCTCCTGCTGTAACTCCTGAGAAGTCGGAGATGACAGCAAAACTAGCCGAAGGTCAAAAAGCAGGTGCTGGTGCTCGTTTGCGTGTTGCCGAGGGGTTGTATCCAACAGTTGATACTTATGCTAATGCTCGTTTTGGTACTGATACTATTGTTTCAACTTTGTTCGAGGGTAAGCTTTGGGATCTTAACAAGCCATCGCTTGGTATTTTCGAGGGTTATATCACTTTGCCAGAGGATGGTGTTTACACCTTCACCTCTGATATGGATGAGCTTTGGATTGATGGCGTTAAGATTATTGAGAATCCTAAACTTAGCCGTCACTACAAGATGAAGGCTCAGAAGGCTCTTGCAGCAGGTAAACATAGCTACAAGATTGTTTTCAACAATATGACCAAGGACGGATGGCCTAATAGCTGGAGTCGCATTGGCTTCCAGTTCCAAACACCATCGTCAGAGAAATGGGTCGAGGCTCATGGCGAGATGTTGACTACTATGTAGTATAAAGTCTCGATATTTAGAATAGAGAGATCCCCTAGCCGCTGTGGCTAGGGGATCTTTTTTTTTGATATTTTCAGAGAAATGGAAAGTTCTCGGACGGCTGTCGGTGTGACACGTAAGCCTTCAGGGTTACGGGGCTCCCGACGGGGGGAGCCGTCCGCCCCGTAGAGATTTCACCTTCTTAACAGAAGGCAAAATCTCCGCTATCGCAATTGAACCATTTCAACGCCTAAAAGCAATCACACCCAACCTCAAAAAAAGATTGTGGGTGACTGCACAAAGGACAAACCAAAGGTGCATCAACCCCAAAATGTACATGACCACACTCATGACATCGCCAAGAAGTAGAAACCTCCTTAGAAAAAATAGCCCCCGATTCCAAACAAGAAAGCAAAGCCGAAAATCGCTCCTGATGCAACTGCTCAACACGAGAGACCAACAAAAACTTCTTAGAAATAGCCAAAAAGCCCTCATCCTCGGCAACCTTAGCAAACTCAGGATAAAGCTCCGACCACTCACCATACTCACTCTCGGCAGCCGAGCGTAGATTGTCGACCGTAGTGGAAATCACCCCCGAAGGATAAGTCGCCGTAACCTGAAGCGAACCCCCATCCAACAAAGAGAAAAATTGACGAGCATGTTCCCGCTCATTGTGTGCCGTCTCCTCAAAAAAACGGGCAATAGCCCCATAGCCCTCATGCAAGGCCACCTCGGCAAAAAACTCATAACGATTACGAGCCTGTGATTCATTGGCAAAAGCCGACAAAAGATTCTTTTGGGTTTGTGTACCCCGAATAGATATTTTCTCTGACATGATCTAAATTATTTTTTGTGATTACTCTTTCCTAAAGAATATTCACAAAAAACATACCATACCCCCACAAATGAAAACTCTCTACCACTTTCGCACGAAAGCAGTAGAGAGTTTTTTGAATATCCATCAAGAGACTCAGAGAGATTATCAACCTCCACACTTAGAGTGGCCACAACCGCTACAAACCAAACACCCCTCCTGATAAATCAAACTAGGCTGACCACACTCCGGACATACACTACCCGATTTTGCCTCTGTGCCATTTGGAATGTATTTGTACAATGCACGTGCAACGCCATTCTTCCATGTGTTGATAGTCTCCGAATCCAACTGCAACGAAGAGACCAAATGTACAACATCGACAATCGGCATCTCATTGCGCAAAACCCCCGAAATCAACTTAGCATAGTTCCAGAAACTCTGGTCGAACAGGCGTGAAATACCACCAATAGTATTGGTATAACCATATTTATCTTCGTATTGGAAGTCATAACGTGTGCTATTGCCCTCCTCTTTGACTTTGATAATCTTGCCCTCGACAATACGTGGCGGAATATACATAGCATCTTCTTCGATCTTACCCGTAAAGATCTCATAAGGCAATCCGTTATAGATACCCACAAAAGCGATCCACTCTTGCGACCCATTGCGGAAGCGAACAACCTGAGCATCCAACGAAAGTGGACGTTTGGCTGGGAATGTCTTCTTGCTCTCCTCTTTGCTTGATTTTTTGACCAAAACCCCTGCACGAGAACCGTCACGATAGACCGTAACGCCCTTACATCCTTCGCTCCATGCCGTTTGATAAACCTGAGCCACTAGCTCCTCGGTAACATCATTCGGAAGGTTGACAGTAACCGAAATCGAGTGGTCTACCCATTTCTGCATAGCACCCTGCATTTTGACTTTTGCCACCCAATCAATATCGTTCGAGGTTGCTCCGTGGTATGGTGATTGCGCCACAAGGTTCTCGACCTGCTCGTCGTCCATCTTGACGATCTCTTCTGGAGTCAGACCTTGGGTTTTTGCCCATGTCAAGAAGTGGTGGTGGAATACGTTATACTCTTCCCAGCTATCACCCACCTCGTCGACAAAAGTGATATTCGTTGAGTGGTCGTTAGGGTTTACCTTACGACGACGTTTATAGACTGGCATAAATACTGGCTCGATACCCGAAGTGGTTTGTGTCATAAGCGAGGTAGTACCTGTTGGAGCTATGGTTAGCATAGCAATATTGCGACGACCCGCCTTGGTCATTTGAGCATAGAGTTCTGGATCTGCCTCTTTGATACGCCCAATCATCGGATTCTCGCTCTCACGCTCGCTATCATAGATAGGGAACGCACCACGCTCCGTTGCCATCTCGACAGAACTACGATACGCCTCGACAGCAAGTGCCTTTTGTACCTTCACCGCAAAATCTATCGCCTCCTCGGATCCATAACGCAACCCAAGGGCTGCCAACATATCGCCCTCGGCAGTGATACCAAGACCGCAACGACGACCCAAAAGAGCCTTCTCTTTGATCTTCTCCCATAGCGAATATTCCACACGACGCAAGTCGTCTGACTCGGGATCGCCCGAGATCTTTTCGAGAATCATATCAATCTTCTCTAGCTCCAGATCAATAATATTATCCATCAAGCGCATAGCTTTGCGAGTATGCTCAGCAAACTTCTCGAAGTTGAATCGTGCTTTTTTGGTAAATGGACTATCAACATATCCATAAAGGTTCATCGCCACCAAACGGCAACTATCATAAGGACACAAAGGAATCTCACCACATGGGTTGGTAGATACGGTTTTGAACCCTAGATCGGCATAGCAATCAGGGATCGACTCACGAATCACAGTATCCCAAAACAAAATACCAGGCTCGGCCGATTTCCAAGCATTATGAATCACCTTATTCCAAAGCGTACGAGCATCAATAGTATTCTCGAACATAGGCTTCTGTGCATCAATCGGGAACTGCTGGTGGTAGGTCGAATCAGAGACTACGGCATTCATAAACTCATCATCAATCTTGACCGAAACATTAGCACCCGTCACCTTGCCTTGCTCCATCTTGGCATCAATAAAACGCTCCGCATCGGGATGTTTGATCGACAACGAAAGCATCAAAGCCCCACGACGACCATCTTGAGCCACCTCACGAGTCGAATTAGAATAACGCTCCATAAACGGATTGAAA